>CAZVHN010000744.1:0-4540 GCA_964626895.1 uncultured Chloracidobacterium sp.
AAGCGGCACTCATGTAAGGCGACTATGTCGGAGAGTGTTTCGGGCACCAGGGCCGATTCTTACCTGAGAAGGACGCGGGTCCGCTCAAAAAGATCCGAAGGGCACAGGGTTGAGGGCAAAGGTTTTTTGACACTATCTTGCGCGCTCGCGTAATATCAGCCTCAGGATGAACGGCCGAGTTTTAGTGCTGAATGCCTCCTTTGAGCCCATCAACGTGTGCACCGAGCGGCGCGCCGTAGTGATGATCTTTAAGGGTGTAGCTCGCGTCGAGGAGCGTAACGGTCACATGCTCCATTCGGCGAGGCTGGCGATCCACGCGCCTGCGGTCATCCGGTTGAAGGATTACATTCACATTCCCTTTGAGAGGCGATCACTTTCACGCAAGAACATCTTGCTGCGCGATCATTCAACCTGTCAGTACTGCGGCAGACAGTATCCCCCCTCGGAACTGACACTGGACCATGTGCTGCCGCGCTCGCGTGGAGGGGAGTCGGCGTGGGACAATCTGGTTGCGTGTTGCAAACGCTGCAACCACCGCAAGGGAAACCGGACGCCTGAGGAATCAGGAATGCACTTATTGCGCAGGCCGCGAGGCTTCTCTCTACACGTCAATCGGCAAATCATGCGCTACCTTGGCCGGGCCGACGAGACGTGGAGGAAATATCTCTTCTACGAATCAAACAACGGTGAGTGACGCCGCAAAGGTAGCGGCGGTTTACTCGACTGAAAAAGAGGCAATATGATTCAAACAATACTGGCAATCGGCGGACTCGGAACTACAGAGCTCATCGCGATCGTCGTCGTTATCTTTCTTCTTTTCGGCGCCACCAGGCTTCCCCAATTGGCAAAGGCCCTGGGTCAGAGCAAGCGCGCCTTTAAAGACGGTTTGGATGAAGTAGAAGAAGAAGCAAGAAAAGAAGTTAAGGAGAAATAAACCCAGCCTTGTTATTTAATGACTACGACCTTTGCGACCGGTTACCAGAGTGGCCTTCACCGAAAGCGTAAACTCCGCGTCGTGCCTGTCGTTATTTACGACCCCAGGGATGGCCTGCCGGACACGCTCCCGAGATTCTTCGGGGATGAATTCCAGCCAGCGATTCATCAGGAAATCAGAAATCAAAGGCGAGTTGAGAAATCGCTCTCCCGAGTCGAAATTGAACTCTTCGATGCGGGACCAGGATGCTACTTCTTCGAGTCCCTCGTGCTCGGCCAATTCCTCCAGCTCAGGGGCGGTCAGTAGTTCAGTGATGAGCCCTTCGATGTTTGATTCGTGGCCCCGCAGGCCGGAATTCTGGAGCACCTCCCAGTAAAGAGAGAAGAATTCACCGAAACTACCGGCGGTCGCAAGACTAAGCGCCACGGTCGTGCCAGGCTTCGCCACGCGCACTATTTCGGCGAGCATCGTTGGTATCCGCGGTAGGGCCACCATTGAACCGTCACCTATCACGAAGTCGAATTGGTTGTCTTCCAATTCCAGCTGGTCCACCTTACCCTGGCGAAACTCTGCTGCATCTTTCACTGCCGTCGCTTTGGCGCGGGCCAATTCGAGATATTCCTCATTCTCCTCAATACAGAGGAAGTTCAGCTCCGCTGCGCGTTCCTGGAGCGCAATCGCATGGCCGCCTGTTCCTGATCCCACATAGAGCGCGTGACCTTTGTTAGGAAGTTTGATGTGCTCGTCGACCAACTGGGCGAACCTCTCACCCCAGTCTGTTGCGACAAACAGGTCGTGCAGAAACGCAAGCTCTTTGTCAGTTTTCTGTGCGCTCATCCTTGTTCACAACCGACCACTGACAACCGACAACTGACCACTGACAACTGACCACTGACTACTGTTATGTGTCCTCTTCGTAATACCTGTGTCCGCGCAAACTTTCAGGTAGACACTGCATTTCTTCTTTGGCGCCCGGGTCACTATGAACATACCGGTAACCTTCGCCATAGCCAACATGCTTCATTAAAGGTGTCACCGCATTGCGCAGGTGCAGCGGTACCGGTTCCCGGGCGGTTTGTACAGCGTCTGAAACCGCAGCATGATATGCGCGCTTTACCGCATTGGACTTCGGAGCGTTTGCCAGGTAGATAGTCGCCTGCGACAGCGGGAACAAGCCCTCAGGCAGACCGATGAGTTGGACGATCTCCGCCGCCGCCGAAGCCTGCACCATCGCCTGCGGATCAGCGAGCCCAATATCTTCTGAAGCCAGAATGCACAAACGGCGCGCAATAAACACCGGATCGGCTCCGCCCTCAATCAAACGCGCCAGCCAGTAAAGAGAAGCATTAACGTCGGAGTTACGCAGCGATTTGATTAGGGCTGAAGCAAGATTGTAGTGCTCTTCGCCGCCTTTGTCGTAAGCGTACTGTGCGCGTCCCAGCGCTTCAATAACAATTTGCTCTGTAATCCTGCGCACGCCGTTCTGGTCCGGTGGCGTAGATTCGACCGCGGCTTCGAGGGCGGCCAGCGCCACGCGAGCATCTCCGAGGGCCGAGTGGGCGATTCTCCGGATCAGTTCGTCTGAAAGTTCTGTCTCGAGATGGGCCAAGCCGCGTTTATCGTCCTGGAGCGCGCGCTGCAGGATGACTGCTATTTCCTCCTCGGCGAGTTGGTTGAGAACGAGAACGCGAGAGCGCGACAATAGGGCGCCCGTTACTTCGAAGGAAGGGTTTTCAGTGGTGGCCCCAATCATGGTGAGGGTGCCATTTTCCACCGCGTGTAGGAGCGCATCTTGCTGACTCTTATTGAAGCGGTGAATCTCGTCGATGAAAAGGATTGTTCGATTCCCAAACCTGCGTTCGTTCCGGGCGTCGGCAATAGCCTGTCGAAGATCTTTCACTCCGGAAAAAACTGCCGACAGCGCAATGAAACGCGCCTGGGCCTTCTGCGCAAGCAATCGTGCCAGTGTGGTCTTTCCGGTGCCGGGCGCTCCCCAGAGAATCAACGAAGGTAAGTTTCCCGCGCCCTCGATTAACCTTCGCAGAATCCGACCCTCGCCAACGAGATGACTCTGGCCCACAAATTCGTCGAGAGATTGTGGGCGCATACGCTCTGCCAAAGGAGCGAAGTTTCCCTCCGCTGTCCCCTTGGGCTCCGGGACTAATTCGCCGAAAAGATCTCCGCTGGCCGGACCATTCATGGTTAACAATCTTTCTCTGCGTGTCGCGTAGGCTAATTGCGCTCGGCTGACCGCGGAGTTATAGAAGACATCCGAATATCCGTTTCATGGAAAGCTTAGCACAGATCGGAAAGGCTTCTTTTACGGGGATTATATGAGGAAATCTTCGAGGGAACGCCCGCCAGTTTATCTTCGTATACCCAGGCGAGCGCGGGAGACCGGGCCCTTTTTAACGGAGCACGAATAAGGTAAACGGATTGGGAGAGTAGATATGAAAGAAGCACAGGATGTTTTAAGAGTCGTCGGCGTAATACTCTTGGGATTGTTTGTTCTGGTGGTTGGCGTACCACTGGTTTTGACGGCGGCGGGAATCACCTTGGGTATCCTGGGTTTTCTACTTTGGCTCGCAGTGGCGCTCATCAAACTCGCTGTCGTAATCGCCATTGGATATTTGATCCTCGTTGGTATTCGCGCTCTGCTACGCTGAGTCCGATTTCGGGGCAGACTTCCCAACTTGCAAACCTCACTGGCAAAGTCTCATCACCTGGCGGGTTTTAAAACGACCAACTCGGTCACACTCAGTTTTCTGGCTGCTCGACGAGGTCACTCCGTTACAGGACCGGGAGCTGTAGCGACCGCACTCAACCAACGAGATCACTCCTGCGACACCACTTTGAATCTGCGCTCCAGTTAGGTTGGATGGAAGATCTCTTTGCCGCAGTGTTTGCCTATGTGGTTGTGGTAGCGAATCATCAATCGTTAGTTGAGTGCGGTCGCTACCGCTCCCGGTTCTGTATTGAGTGCCGTCGTTCAAGCCACGGGTTCGCAGGTTGACCTCTTTCGGAGTTTCTGACCCTGCCTCTACCGCTCGAGTTCCGTGGTCGTATGGCACCACAAAACTTCATCATGTGATTTTGAAACCGCGCCACTACCTGGTTCTTGACCAATTCCTGAAGCTTGGGCGATGATGTGTCATCGACAACCTCACCGAAAGGCCAAAGCGATGACTCCAGAACAAAGACTCGACAGGTTAGAACGAATTGCCAAACTCTTCGTCAATGCGGGATTGCGCGCGCGCCGCGACATACGGGGACATGATTAGAAGATAAACCACCTGGTTGACCTTCGGATACAAAACGAAGAGAGATTTGCCAAGCTTGCCGAAGCTCAAGTTAATCTGGCTGAGTCTCAAGCTAATACAGATCGGCGACTGGATGTGTTGATTGACATTATCAGGGATGGACGTAACGGAGAATCCAAGCGGAACACCTAATCCCAACATCGCGCCCTGATTTGCGAAAACACACAAGGTAACCTGCCCCCTCGGCTATCATCTTGTCGTCCAAGAACTGTTCTCGGAAGGACACCGAACCAATGACGCTGGAACAGAAATACGATCGATGGGAGCGGATCGCACGCCTCGTGAA
>CAZVHN010000745.1:0-6250 GCA_964626895.1 uncultured Chloracidobacterium sp.
GCAGGATGCCCGCGCTCCACTAAAGCTCGGCCACTTCGCAAAAGACCTTAATCGCGCCGTTCGAGTTGGTCAGCTTATCGAAAAGCTCACGAAAGTTGTCAAGCCCCTTCACCGGATGTGTCAGCAGCCGCTGCAGCCAGCCTGGATACTCGGCTTCAGCCTGGGCCAGGTCCTTTACGCCCATCTCAAAATACTCTCGATTGGCGTTGACGGTTCCAACCATCACCTTGTTACCCAACACGAATTCCAGATTGATCTTGTCGGCGGGAACCTCAATCCTGCGATCGCCGCCAGTTACACTCGAAAGCACGAGCACACCATTTTTGCCAAGGGCCTGCATGCTGTCGAAGACTACGGGCGAGAACCCCGTGGCCTCGAAGATGATGTCGAACGGGCCGTACTTCTCGGTCGCGTCGAGTAGGGGAAGCTCCTGCGTTGACTGATAGCGGGCGCCAATTGCTTCAATCAGTTCAGAGTTCAAGTATGGTTTCGGTGTCTTACCGAATGTCGTCACCTGCAAGCCTTTCAAACGAAGGACCAGCGTTGCGAGCAGACCAATGGTGCCGGCGCCCATCACAGCCGCTCGCTTCGGATGCCATACGCGCAGGCGGCGCTGGATCTCGTAAGCTTGAGCAATTCCCTTCTCAACAACTGTTGTTGGCTCGAGCAGGACGCCAACTTCCTTCAGGCCCTGGGGGATCTTGACGATGAATTCGGCATCATCAACGTAGTACTGACTCATAAACCCGTGGCGCAGATTAATGCCACGCTCGAAATACGTGTCGTCCGTGGTCATGTCGTTAGTGCCGATCAGGTCGTATATGCTAGAGCCCGGACGGCGCACAGTGGCGACAACATAGTCTCCTGGCTTGACCTCAGTTACGTTGGGACCAACAGCTTGCACCTGACCAAAACCTTCATGGCCAATGATCAGGAAATCGTAACCGTCTGGGGCTGCTCCATATTCGGCTGCGTTGATCTCTTTGTCGGTACCATCGACACCGACACGCAGAACGCGGACCAGCACGCCGCGACCTTTTGGAATGTCACTTACATTCGGGGCGGGCAGCTCAGTCAGATGAACTGTGTTAGGTATTCCTGGCTTGACAGCTATGGCTTTCATAATTGCTCCTTAAAAAGTTTCGGGTTCCGAGTTCCGAGTTCCGAGTTCCGAGTTTCGAGTTTGCCGTCCAGTTTGGCCTCATCAATTTCAAAGTACTCGTGGGACCCAGCTAGGATTCCGAACTCGGAACTCGGAACTCGAAACTCGAAACCGTTATCCCGAAATTCCATCATTCGCCACTCTGTTGCAGCAGCTTTGCTACCACTCCGGTCCAACCTGTTTGGTGACTGGCGCCGATACCGGCACCATTATCGCCGTGAAAGTATTCGTGAAAGAGGATCATGTCTTGCCAGTGTGGATCGGTTTGAAACTTCTCTATTGCGCCGAAGACTGGTCTGTGGCCGTTCTCACCACGCAAAAAGATGCGCGACAGCCGGCGAGAAATCTCCGCCGCCACTTCCCACAAGGTCATCATCTGTCCTGATCCGGTCGGGCATTCTACCTTGAAATCATCACCCAGGTAGTAGTGAAACTTTTGCAGCGACTCGATAATCAGATAGTTGACCGGAAACCAGATCGGCCCGCGCCAGTTTGAGTTTCCTCCGAAGAGGCCCGTGCTTGATTCCGCCGGTTCGTAATCAACGCGGTGCTCAGCGCCGTTGACTCTCAGAATGTAGGGATTGTCCTTGTGAAAACGTGAGATCGCCCGTATGCCGTAATCGGAAAGAAACTCATTTTCGTCGAGCATTACTTTGAGCACGCGACGCAGTCGATCGCGGCCCACTATGGAAAGCAGACGGCGATCTCCGTCGCCGGGATTTCTCATGCAGCCAAATGTGAGATCTGGGCGATTGTCGAGAAACCACTCCAGCCTCTTTTTGAAGTCGGGCAGCTTGTTGAGAACATTGCTCTCAAGCGTCTCGACCGCAAATAGTGGAATAAGGCCGACCATCGAGCGGACCTTTAGGGGGAGGTGCTCATTGTTCGGCAGATGAAGCACGTCGTAGAAAAAACCGTCTTCTTCGTTCCAAAGCTCGACGTTCTCTGCACCGATGTTATTCATCGCCTGAGCGATGTAGATGAAGTGTTCCCAGAATTTGCTGGCGACGTCTTCATAGACCGGATCTTCTTTCGCCAACTCCATCGCAATTGCCAGCAGGTTGAGAGTGTACATGGCCATCCAACTCGTGCCATCCGACTGCTCGATATAACCTCCAGTTGGCAGGGGTGCGCTGCGGTCGAACACTCCGATATTGTCGAGTCCGAGAAATCCGCCCTCGAAAATGTTGTTCCCCTCTGCGTCTTTGCGATTCACCCACCACGTGAAGTTAAGCACCAACTTATGAAAGACGCGCTCAAGGAATTTGCGGTCGCCAACACCAGTTCGTTTCTGTTCGATCTTGTACACACGCCACGTGGCCCATGCATGGACCGGCGGATTAACGTCGCCGAAAGCCCACTCATAGGCCGGTAGCTGGCCGTTGGGATGCATGTACCACTCGCGCAACATCAGCACGAGTTGCTCTTTGGCAAACTCGGAATCGACCAGCGCCAGCGGCACGCAATGAAACGCGAGGTCCCACGCGGCGTACCAGGGATACTCCCACTTGTCAGGCATTGAGATCACATCGGCGTTATATAGGTGCCTCCACTCATGGTTGCGGCCTCTTACCCTTTCCGGGGGCGGCTTGGGCGCAGCGGGATCGCCGCCAAGCCACTGCTCGACGACGTAGTGATAAAACTGCTTGGACCAGAGCAAGCCCGCAAGCGATTGCCGCATGACTGACCGAGCGTCGTCCGAAAGATGTTTGGGAACGACGGTGTCGTAAAACCCCTCGGCTTCCTGAATGCGTTGGGCAAAAACCTCGTCGAAATCTGAAAAGGCGTCTTCACTCTTCCTCAGTGCTTTGTTCGTCAAACGCAGCCGAATCGTCGCGGTCTCGCCTGGAGCGATCAGGGACGAGTAGTTCGCGGCGGCCTTTGTACCGCGTTGCTCTGGATTCACCGCCTCCTGGGCGCTGTGCACTACGTAATCGTTTATGCCGTCCTTGACGAACGGAGATGCATTGGGCTCATTGAAAAGTCTTTGAGTGTTGGTGTCGTTCTCGGTGAACAGCAATTCGGGGGCGCCTTCACAGTAAAGCCAGCGTCTACCAAGCGTTTCGTGACTGAGTTGGACGATGTCTGCGTCAGCCTTGCGTAGACTGGGGCGCGTCACTCCATGATCCCAGGACCAGGTGTTGCGGAACCACACTGTGGGAAGCAGATGCAGGGTCGCTGCCTCCGGGCCGCGATTCGCTGCGCTGATGCGGATTAGAATGTCCTCGACATCAGCTTTGGCATACTCAACGAACACATCGAAATAGCGGTCGTCGTTGAAAACTCCGGTATCCATTAGTTCAAACTCAGGTGCACCTCTGCCGCGGCGGCGGTTCTCATCGACTAGTTGGGCGTACGGAAATTCAGCCTGCGGATACTTGTACAAATACTTCATGTACGAGTGCGTCGGCGTGGAGTCGAGATAAAAGTAGTATTCCTTAACGTCCTCGCCATGATTGCCTTCGCTGCCGGTCAAACCGAAGGCACGCTCTTTTAATATGGGATCGCGGCCGTTCCAGAGTGCCAGCGCGAAACAGATCATCTGATGGCGATCGCAAATTCCGGCAAGCCCGTCTTCGTTCCATCGGTAGGCGCGCGACCGTGCGTGATCGTGTGGCAGGTAGTCCCAGGCCGTGCCATACGCGCTGTAGTCTTCACGCACGGTTCCCCACGCGCGCTCGCTGAGGTACGGCCCCCAGCGTTTCCAATGTGCCTTGCGCTCTCGCGAGTCTTCCAGCCGTTGCTCTTCGGTTGTAGGCTTTCCCGGTTTGTTCATCGCTCTTGCCTTTCCATTAAGGTGGCGTCTACTTCTCTTTTAGGGAGACTCTATTCACTGGCGAGTCGCCCGCAACCGCTGGTCACGCTGCGAGTAGCTCTGTTCGGCCACATTCGGGGCACGTGTGTGCTTCTTTCAACACCCCGCCGAAGACAGGGTCGACAAGCTCGGGGTCATCGATGCCGTAGTCAATCTTCATCGCGTGATGATTCATCCCGACGCCACAGTCCGGACAAGTCATCTTGTCGGCTTGCACCATAAGCTGCTCCTGTTTTTCAAGAACCTTTCAGCTTCTGAAGCTGATTTTGAAAGTAGCCCCGCCAACTTTCCGGAAGGGCTTCAACTTGAATTGCGCGACGCAGCAACTCTGCATTCTGCTTCTCACGTACATATAGTCCCGTGACATCGCTCACCCTTACACTGTGTTTGCTCTTTTCGATTAACTCGATCCGATCTCCTGCGCCGACTTCACCCTCTTGCAAAACCGCGAGATAGAAACCTGTGCGTCCGCTAACGAGGAATCTCTTGATGATGTCGGATCGACCAAACCTGATACCGAGTTTGTAACAGGGCATGCGCGGTTCGGTCACCATCACGATAGCCGAACCGATCCGAAACTTGTCGCCGATGTTTAGCTCAACTTCATGGAGAGCCGAGGTCGTGAAGTTTTCACCGAACATCCCCCAGGGCAGTTCTCTCTCGGGCAATTCTTGCTGCCAGTACTCGTAGTGTTCGGATGGGTAGGCGTAGACCGCTTTGCTGGGCCCACCATGAACTGAAAGATCGGCCTGCCGGTCACCGTCGAGGTTCAGGGTCCTGAGCACCACTTTGCCGGAAACCGGCGCTTTAAAGATCCCCGTCGAAACTGGTTCGCCGTTGTGCATGACCAGCCGCGGAACACCAATGTTGACGGAGATGAGCTTCATTCAATTCTCAAATGGGTAGGCTCCTGCCAGTAGGCCGAGCAGGAAGATCAAGATTCCATGCCAGATTAGGCGTCGTTTGGCATCAGATGGAGTCATAATTGGAACTCTCTTCTACGAAGGTCTGCAACAGTGGTCCAATACACGAATTGAGTGCCCACACACGAATTCATCTATGGAATGTTGGCGCCGCTGGAAATGAAGGCTCGCCGACAATTGAAGTTTGTATAGCGCGCGCGAACACTGTGTGGCGTGCTCAGTTCTTCGGCGGCAAGCGCTCGTTTAGGCTTGGGCAGAACCACTTAGCTGCCACTCCCAGACCAGTCCATCCTCTGCGTGTTCTAATGCACTGACTTTAGCGAAACCAAGCTTTCTTAAAACGGAAGTTGAAGAATTCTCTTCGTCTAACGTTTGCGCTGCAACTATCAATGCAGGCATTTTGTTCATGGCAATGCGGATGAGTTCAGACGCCATTCGCGTCGCTACACCGCGCGACTCGTGCCCAGGGAATGTGAAATACGCAATCTCAACGCGGTTGTTCTGAGGGGAGGACTTGAAGCCACAGGCGCCAACGCAGATGTCGTTTTCGAACGCGAGATAGCCAATCCACGGTAGTTCGTATCCGACAGTGCGATACAACTGCATCGTTGCCTGCACAACTTCAGCTGCGATGGCCGGCGTGGACGCCACTTGTTTCGCCAACTTTCCGTCCTGAGATATAGCTATCAGTTCCAATTACTAACCCTTCCTGCCAACAGACCCAACTTTGACTCGGTTCATTGAACTAACACTGCGAAGGATCCAATCAGAGGCTTCAGAAACTCAGCGAACAGCTTCTAACTGGCTGCGTCTGCAATCGCTGACTCAGTTGCCATCCGTCGCTGCTTCATTACCTGCTCAAAGCTTTCACGCATCGCCGGCAGGTTTGCCGCCAGCACGCTAAACTCGCGTTTGTGAATGCTCAAGAGGTCGAGTGGCTCCACACAGCGGACAGTGGCGTTGCGCGTGGTTTGATTAAGTAGCGCCATCTCACCGAAATATTCGCCAGCTCCCAACTTCGCCAGCACGATCTTGCGTCCGTTATCCTCCCTTGACACCTCCGCCTGGCCGCACGCGATGATGTAGATGCGATCGCCGAGATCGCCCTGATGAAAGATTTCTTGTCCGGGTTCGAAGTGTTCATGGGAAACGCCCATGGAATTCTCGAGTTTCAACTGCACGAGCTCTGCTGGCAGAAATAGATCAAAGGCCCAGGACGCGGCGACCTTCAGACGCCGGCCCCAGCCGGGAAGTTTCATCAGATAGATCGTGCGCCAGAGGAACCACGCGAGGAATCCCGAAACGTTGACGCCAAAGACTTGCGCCACCGCCGAACGATGGCCCAGCACG
>CAZVHN010000746.1:0-4136 GCA_964626895.1 uncultured Chloracidobacterium sp.
CGAGGGCCTCTTTCACCGTAACCACATGGGCGTGACGATGAAAGACCCCCAGGTCCAACGCCAACATCAATAGCACAAAAACGATGAATCCTACCCAAAGCCAAATCACGTTCAACCTCCTCTTTGCTGAGCCGCTCAAAGCCGCCAACGCTGGAATTGACCGGCGCGAGGCGAATGACATTCAACCTTCACCGTAGGAGCCATGCTATCCGGGCGTCCGCTCGAATGGTACGATGAAAGTCGGGCTTTCAAATTGCGGCGCGAAGGCCTCTGTTCATAAGAGAACACAGACCTAGAGGCGCAGCAGATGTCTCCGCAGGGTATGATCCCTGCAAGCCAAATCCTATTGGCGGGAACGAGGATGTCTGCGCTTGACTTCGATTTTCATACCTGACTTGTTACGCGCGGCATCAGGGAAACCAGGACCTCACACCGCATTAGTATCTTTGCGATCAATTTAGCATCCCAACAAATTCCCAAATAGAATCTCGATAGCTTCAAGATAGCATTTTTAGTCCTTTCAAGATGCGCCATTGTACTTATTGATTCCAGTTTTGTTCCACGTTGCATCATCGGCATCTCTCGGCCAAGGCAATGATGGAGTCACCATGCCTTTTCACGAGCCTGCCCGAACTTCAGATAGAGCGCTGGGATGACGATCATGTTAAAGAATGTCGAGGTGACGATGCCGCCGAGGATGACGACGGCCATCGGCTGCTGAATCTCTTTGCCCGGTTCGCCGGCGCCCAAAGCGAGCAGAATCAGCCCGACGCCCGTAACCAGCGCCGTCATAAGGATTGGACTCAGGCGTTCCATCGAACCTTGCACAATCGCGTCACGGAAACCGACGCCTTCTTCCGTCATCAAGTGCGAGTAGTGACTGATAAGCATGATGCCGTTGCGCGTGGCGATGCCGAACAAGGTGACAAAACCGACGAGCGAGGCGATCGAAATCGTACCGCCGGCTAGAAAGATCATTACGACACCGCCGATTAAAGCGAGCGGCAGGTTAGCCATCACGAGCGAGGCGTATGCCCTGAAGATCACCACGGCCCTGTTCCTGAATCAGCGGTCTGATAGAATGCTGTCCAAGCCAATTGTGTTTATTGCAGGCGCCTATTTTGATGAAAGCGCCCGGCGTTTCTCGGTACGCTGGGCAAGGGTCTCCTCTTGCCAGAGAGCAAAGTCATGAATCAATCGGACGGCCTTGAGGGCGCCGTAATTTCTCATTATCGCGTCCTGTCCCGCATCGGAGCGGGCGGGATGGGTGAGGTCTACCTGGCCCAGGATACGACCCTCGAACGAACTGTTGCCCTAAAGATCCTCCCTGCTGATGTGGCCGCCAGCGAGCAGCGCATGGAACGCTTTATTCAGGAAGCGAAAACGGCTTCCGCGCTCAACCATCCTAATATCATTACGATTTATCAAATCGGCCAAGCCGAGTCGGTTTTGTTTATTGCCACCGAATTCATCGAAGGCGAAACTCTGCGCGAGCGGCTGTCGAAAACCAGCCTGACGATTCTTGAAGCGTTGGACGTGGCCATTCAAATCGCTTCGGCGCTGGTAGCCGCGCATCAAGCAGGAATTGTTCACCGTGACATCAAGCCGGAGAACATCATGCTGCGCCGCGACGGCATACTGAAAGTGTTGGACTTTGGTTTGGCGAAATTGACGGGCGCCTGGAAACCTGAGCTGAATTCAGAGGCGGCCACAATGGTTGAAACCGTGCCCGGTACCATACTGGGCACCGTTGTTTACATGTCTCCGGAACAAGCCCGAGGGAAAGAGGTAGATGAACGAACGGACATCTGGAGTAGCGGAGTTTTGTTGTATGAGATGGTCGCGGGGGTCCTTCCCTTTGAGCAAGAAACGCCCAGCGATGTCATCGCGGCCATCCTTAGATCGGATCCGCCAACGCTTTCCAGTGTCGTGGCTGACGTCCCGCCGGAGCTTGAGCGCATAGTCACAAAATCCCTGATGAAGAATCGAGACGAGCGGTATCAAGGCGTCAAAGATCTGCTTGTTGATTTGCGGCGTCTGAAAAAGCAGCTCGAGTTTGAGATGCAGCTTGAATCCTTCTCGTCCCGAGCCGGCGGAGCAACCCACGTTAGTCGTGCCAGCGGCTCGCAGGTAACCAGAACTGACGATGGAACTGTGCAGCGAACAAATACAATGCCAGCGGCATACTCCACTTCAAGTGCCGAATACATCGTTAGCAATATCAAGCGCCACAAAAGCTATGCGCTTATCGGGCTCGCTCTTTTTTCTATCGCAGTGATCGCAGGAGGTTACGGGCTATACAGATTGCTTTCGCGTATCAAGGCGCCAGTGGCTTCTCAGCCGATGAATGTCACGCGATTTACCGCGACTGGCAAAGCGGTACACGCCGCAATTTCACCTGACGGCAGGTATGTAGCCTATGTTGCGGATGAAGCCGGGCAACAGAGTGTTTGGATTGGACAAGTTGCCGCGTCCAGCCAGGTACAGATCATTGCACCCGCCGCGGTCCAGTACCGTGGTCTTAGCTTCACTCGTGATGGAGAGTTTCTTTACTTTGTCACTTTTGACGAAAGTAATTCTAACGGCGCCTTGTATCAACTTCCCGTCCTCGGCGGCGTTGCGAGAAAGATTCTTGCGGATATTCAGAGTCCCATCACACTCGCGCCTGACGGAAAACAACTCGCCTTCGTGCGCTACTCTTCACTTAAAGAAAACACGCTGGTCGTGGCCAACATCGATGGTAGTCAGCAACGGGAACTTGCCAAACATTCCTCTCCAGATTTTTTCTCGACGATGGCGCCGGCATGGTCACCTGATGGAAGCCTGATCGCTTGTGTCTACCAAAATACCTCTGGGGGTTACTACGAGAATGTGGTTGGCGTCCGTGTCGCAGACGGAACTGAAGCGCCGATTGCCGCCCATCGGTGGTGGCAAGTTGGGCAGATAGCATGGTTGCAGGACGGAAAGGGCTTGATCGTGTTGGCTACGGAAGAGGCGGGCAGCCTGCCACAACTCTGGCACATCCCTTACGGAGGTGGAGCGGCGAAGCGAATAACTAACGACCTTAATGGTTATGTCGATGCTAGTTTGACAGCGGATTCAAAGACGTTGGTCTCTGTGCGATCGGATCGTTTGGTGAATATCTGGCTGGCAACCGCAGCGGACCTTGTCAGTGCCAGACAGATCACTTCCGGCACGGAAAGAGACGACGGGATGCGCGGTCTTTCCTGGACCCCTGGCGGCAAAATCATCTATCGCTCAGTCGCTGGAGGAAGGCCAAATGTCTGGATCATGGCAGCCGACGGCAGCGGACAAGGACAATTGTCTATTAATACTAGCCAGAACTTTGATCCGGTCGTCTCCCCAGATGGCCATTACATCGTTTGGGCCTCCCAGCGCACGGGCAGCACGAACCTTTGGCGGATGGATCTCGACGGCGGAAACCCGAGACAACTTACCAACGGTGTGGGCGAGTACTTTCCAGATTATTCACCGGACGGCAAATGGATTCTGTATACGGCCTACGATCCCGCGTCGAGCTTTTGGTCAGTATGGAAGATTTCTGCTGAGGGCGGGCCGCCCGAAAGAATGACCGAAAAGGAATCGGCACTGCCCAGCATTTCGCCAGACGGAAAATGGTTCGCTTGCAATTATCAGGATGAGGCAGGCGCCGATTATAAGATGGCGATCATACCCTTTGCGGGGGGACAACCAATGAAGATGTTTGACATACCGGGATCTTTTGGCCGGACGATTCATTGGACAGCCGACGGCCGTGACCTGACATATGTCGATACAAAGGGAGGCGTCTCAAATATCTGGATACAGAGTCTAGCCGGGGGTGCGCCGAAACAATTAACTGACTTCAAGGACCAGCGCATTTTTGGTTTTGCCTGGTCACGTGATGGCAAACAGTTGGCCCTCTCACGCGGCGTAGTAAACAGCGATGTGGTGCTAATCAAGGACTTCAAACCGTGAGAGCGCCTAGCAGGCTACTGAAAAACTCATTTTGGAGTGCGGAGGCAAGCGTAGCGCGACTCCGCTTTGGATTGGCGAGCCCTAAAACCCCAAAAGAATCCAAAGCGCCGTCGCCGCTTCGCTCTGCCGGCGCACTCCACATTTCGCTCTCTTCGAAC
>CAZVHN010000747.1:0-10393 GCA_964626895.1 uncultured Chloracidobacterium sp.
CTGGCTAGACTGCTCCCAGTGTGGCAACTGCATTGAAGTTTGTCCGACGGGAACGCTGCTGGACGCCACTTACCGACACCAGGCGCGTCCCTGGGAACTCACCCAGACGATTTCAACCTGCACCTATTGTTCGGACGGTTGCCAAATGTCGCTCGGTTCGAGGGGCGGCGAACTGATGCGCATTGTGGCGCGCGATCGCTATGTCAATGGACTCAATGGCGAGTTCCTCTGCATCAAGGGCCGGTTCGGTCACCCCTTCGTGAACCACGAGGAGCGCATTCGTACACCATTAATCCGCTACAAGAAAGGTGGCAAGCTGATTCCCGCCACCTGGGACGAGGCGATTCGTCTCGTAGCTCAAAACCTGGACACCATCGCCAATGCGCATGGCCCTAACGCGATAGGAGTTGTCGGCAGTCCGCGTATTACCAACGAGGCTAATTACGTCCTCTATAAATTTGCCAGCGAGTTAGTGGGTACTGAAAACTACACAGCCACTGAGGCATTCAACCTAAAACCGTTTTTCGACAGCCTCGGCGGGTCGCTGGCAACGCACACTGACATCCGTCATGCCGGCACGATTCTATTAATTGGTGGCGAGCCCGAGGAACTGCAGCCGCTAACTGCCAAGCAGGTGCGGCAGGCGGTCCGCAACGGCGGCGCGAAGCTGACGGTAATCAACAGCGTTCGTATTCGCCTGACCGAACAAGCGTCGCGGTTTATTCACATCCGTCCCGGAAGCTTGGACGCCGCAGTGCTTGCCCTGCAGACGCCATCCCAGGATGCACTGGCTGCCCGCAAGATGGGTGTCGAACAGGGTGACCTGGCGACGCTGCGACAGTCGCTGACCGAGTCGCAGGGTGACCTGGTGATCATGTTCGGCGCGGAACTTGGCGCGGAGGCGCAGGCTGTGGTTGCGCAACTTCCATACGCTCTGGCAGGCGAAGGCCGGCGGGTACTCTTGCATCCGCTGCCACTCTATAACAATAGCGTCGGCGCTCACGATATGCACATCATGGACGGGGCGCTGAGCGCTACTCAAATGCTCGACGCAGCAGGTGAAGACATCCGCGCAATTTACATGGCGGGAAGTTTCCTGAAAGAACAGCTACGCGGCCGCGAAGGGGCTCTGGGCAAGCTTGATTTTCTGGTTGTTCAGGAACTCTTTGAGACCGACACTACTGCTTTCGCAGACGTCGTCCTTCCCGCAGCATCGTTTGCCGAGGTAGATGGAACTTTTACCAACAACGACGGGTTTGTTCAGCGAGTGCGTCAGTCGATTCCTCCCGTGCATAGTTCAAAGCCCGACTGGGTGATCACTGCACAGATCGCAGATGAACTGGGCGTTGATTTTGGATTTCAGATGTCAGCCAGTGCTGTTTTTCGCGAGATTGCTGAACGCGTCCCGGCTTACTCCGAGCTTCGCTATCCATTGCTCAAGGACGAAGCACATCCCGTCCAGGCAAAACACCCCATTGCCGAGCGCCGCGAGCTCTCCGCGACAGTGAACACTCTGAGCGCGTCCGTCGAGGCTTTGCCCGAAACTGCTGAGAAGACTCTGTTAACGCCTAAAGTGGGTCACGAACTGTTTAAGATTGGAGCGCTGACTGGAAAAACGCCCCAGTTTCACCTACTGGCTGCCGGCAATCCGCGGCCAGAGACTGTAAGTATTTCGCCCCTTTATCAGATTACGATTGACGATAACTTACGTGCGACGGCTTTGGCCTCAGGAGACTGAAGTGGCGGATTTCCAATTGCCGATTGCCGATTGCCAACTGCCGATCCGCAGGAATCGTGAATGGTGCGAGGGGAACTGCAGTGGTTTTCAATTGGCAATTGGCAATCGGCAATCGGCAATGACTCGAATCGGAAATCAAAAATAACTTCATGGACTGGAATAACCCGCTAATCCACTCGGTGCTGGTGATTGTGGCGATCACCATCGCGTTTCTCTCGATCATGCTGCTCGTCGCTGCCACAGTGCTTGCCGAGCGACGCGTGCTGGCGTTTATCCAGGGACGAGTAGGTCCAAACCGCGTCGGTTACGGCGGCGTTCTTCAGCCCTTCGCAGACTTCATCAAGACCATGTTCAAGGAAGATCTGGTTCCGGACCATGCCACCAGATTTATTTTCATGCTGGCGCCGATGATCGCTGTAATCACAGCCATCATGGCTATTGTTGTCTACCCTTTCGGTCCCACGATAACTCTTCCGTTTACCAACTGGTCTTTTCCCCTGGTGATTGCGCGCTTCGATGTTGCCTTGCTTTACGTGCTGGGCGTGACCTCAGTCGGAGTCTACGGCATCGCCCTCGCCGGCTGGTCCTCGAACAACAAATACAGTCTGATGGGCGGACTGCGATCTGCTGCTCAGATGATTTCTTATGAGCTCTCGCTCGGCCTGTCGCTGGTCGGCGTAATCCTTCTCTCAGGCACTTTAGACATTTACACTTTCGTTGAGCAGCAATCTGGTTGGTACGGGATGAACTGGAACATCATCTATCAGCCGGTGGGATTCCTTGTGTATCTCATCTCGGCTATCGCGGAAACTAATCGGGTCCCTTTTGACTTGCCCGAAGCGGAGACCGAACTAGTTGCGGGCTTCCATACCGAGTACAGTTCCATAAAGTTTCTGCTGTTCTTCAACGCCGAATACATAAACATGATCACGGTGTCGATGCTGGCGACAACCCTGTTTCTCGGTGGCTGGAACGTCCCTTTTGCCGAGTCCCTGTTTGGCCGCGGCACTCTCCTGTTCGGGCTGGTCAGTGTCTTCGGTTTTGTCGCGAAGATAATCTTTTTCCTTTTTCTCTACATTTGGATTCGCGGAACGTTGCCGCGCTTTCGCTTCGATCAGTTGATGGATTTTGGTTGGAAGGTACTGGTGCCGGTGGCCATTCTAAACATCCTGGTGACCGCTACGGTGATGTTTCTCATTTCGTGAATCGTAAATCGTAAATCGTGAATCGTAAGTAGTTGAACGCCCAGCAGGGTGGTTTTTCGATTTACGATTTACGATTCACGAATTACGCTTATTTCCAATGTTAACAAGTCTTCTCTTCATACTCTTTGCGGGACTGGCGATCGGCTGCGCCATTGGCATGGTCGCGCAGCGAAATCCTCTCTATAGTGCCATTTCGCTGATTGGTGTATTGCTCTCCCTCGCCTGTCTTTACGTGATGCTGTCAGCTCCTTTCATCGCCGCCGTTCAGGTGATCGTCTACGCAGGCGCGATCATGGTGCTGGTGGTGTTTGTAATCATGTTGCTTAACGTGGAGGAAGAAGAACCTCGACGCAAGCGCCTGAGGTTCCTGGTGCCGACAGCTATCGGCCTGGCCGCAATTCTGATCGCTGAAACCGCATTCATTCTCTATGCCGTTCAGGATTCCCCATACACGCCCCGCCACGCGATTTCTAACGTTGGGTTGACTGCTTCTGTCGGCACAGGACTGTTCACGACATACCTCCTGCCCTTCGAAATCACATCAGTGTTGCTGTTGATGGCCATTGTGGGTTCGATGTCTCTGGGGCGTCGCCGAAACACACTGTCCCCAACCGCCCGCGTGGTTCCCGGAAGCCAAGTGCTGGCGATGAATATCGTTAATCCCCGATCACTCGATAACACCACGGCTGTCGAGACGAATTCGACCGCCGAGGCAGCCGAACTTATGGGCGTGGAACCGCCGTCAGACCCGGAAAAGCGAGACTGAAGCATTTATGGGCCCACAGCTTTCATGGTATCTGGCGCTCTCTGCCATTCTTTTCACGATTGGCGTTGTGGGCGTGATTATTCGACGGAACGTAATCGCGATGTTCATGTGCATCGAGTTAATGCTTAATGCCGTGAACCTCACGTTCGTCGCTTTTTCGAGTTTCTTCCAGGACGTAACCGGGCAGCTCTTCGTTTTCATTGTCATGACGGTGGCCGCGGCCGAGGCGGCGGTCGGACTGGGCATTATTATCGCCATCTTCCGCAACCGCGAATCGCTGGATGTGGACGACGCTAGCGTACTTAAACTATGAGGTTGCTTTTTAGATTGTCGCATTTGAGCTTTGTACTTTGAGCTTCGTTCCTTGCTTCTGATGGAAAGAATCAAGGTAGGGCGAAAGAACAAAGTACAAAGAACAAATTACAAAGTTCAAGACACTGAGGCCGAAATAAGATTGTGCACGAGAACAACCTTTTAAGTTTGATCATCTTCGCGCCGCTAGCCGGCGCGGCCATCAACTGGTTTATCGGCCGGCGGCTTCGTAATGAGAAGATTATCGGCATCATTGCCTGTTCATCAGTCGGCATCTCGACCATCATCGCCTTCTATCTGGCCTTCAATTCTAACGGCGCGCTTCGTTCCACCGAACCTATCTTTGATCACCTCTGGACCTGGGTTCAGGTGGGCCTCTTCCGTGCTGACTTCGCCCTGGCACTGGATCGCCTGAGCGGCACATATGCTCTCTTTGTCACGTTCGTCGGATTCTTGATCCACCTCTTTGCCGTCGGATACATGCATGGTGACAGTGGCTTCTACCGCTTCTTTGCCTATCTGAACCTTTTCATGTTCGCCATGCTGACGTTGATTCTGGCGGACAATTTTCTCCTCATGTTCGTGGGTTGGGAGGGAGTGGGACTCTGCTCCTATCTGCTGATTGGTTACTACACGGATCGCAAAGAGGCGGGAGACGCAGCTAAGAAAGCTTTTATTACAAACCGCGTGGGCGACTGGGGATTTGTGTTGGGCCTGATGCTTGTGTTCTTCCTGACAGGTTCGATCAGCTTCTTTGCAAAACCTGAGCACGGAGTCATCAGCGCGCTGCAGGCATTCGCCGAGATGAGCGTTGACCCGTTTACCTGGAAAGCGCTATTCGCCGGCGGCGCTACTTCGGTTGCGATACTTCTGTTCATTGGCGCGGCAGGCAAGAGCGCGCAAATTCCTCTTCACGTTTGGCTGCCTGACGCGATGGCTGGTCCTACTCCGGTTTCCGCCCTGATTCACGCGGCCACAATGGTCACCGCCGGCGTCTACATGATCGGCCGCTGTTCGGCCATTTACACACATGCGCCGACGGCGATGTTCATCGTGGCAATCATCGGCGCTGCTACCGCTATTTTTGCCGCTACCATCGGTCTCGCCCAAAACGACATTAAAAAGGTGCTGGCGTATTCGACCGTCTCTCAGCTCGGCTACATGTTTCTTGCCTGTGGCGTGGGCGCTTTCGGCGCCGCTATTTTCCACGTGATTACCCACGCCTTCTTCAAAGCACTTCTCTTCCTCGGTTCGGGTTCAGTGATTCATGGCATGCATCACGAACAGGACATGTGGCGCATGGGTGGGCTCAGAAAATACATGCCCATCACTTTTGCCGCCATGCTGACGGGCTGGTTGGCAATCTCCGGCATCCCGATCTTTGCCGGCTTCTTTTCGAAAGACGAGATTCTTTGGAAAACCTGGAGTGCCGGAGAATTCAGTCTGCCCAGTCCCATTTGGAGTAAAGCGCTTTGGTTTGTCGGCGCGATTACCGCCCTGCTAACCGCGGTGTACATGACGCGCATGATGGTTATGACGTTCTGGGGGTCGGAGCGCTTTCGCGAGAAACACCTCGATCACCATGAGGAAGGCGACGCAGCTCACGCCCACCACAGCGTCCATGAGCCGCACGAATCTCCGTGGGTCATGACCGTGCCGCTGATTGTCCTCGCCGCGCTTTCCACAGTCGGTGGATTTATCGGCGTGCCTTACGCGCTTGGCTCACTATTCAGCGAGAATCCCGTCAACTACATCGAGCAAACTCTGGAGCCTGTGGTCAGCCACGTTCCGGCAAGTGTGCCCCACGGTGAGGGCACTCAAGCCGCCCAAGAGATGCAGTGGTTGTCACCGAAACCGCAGCAGTTGGACGGTGCGCCTGCGGTCCACGCGCTGGAAGGCCCGTCAGCCGCAAGCGACGAACACGCCCATTCGCCAGAGGAGATTCGCCAGGAGCGTTTGCTGGCTCTCGTGTCGGTGCTCATTGGGGCTTTTGGCATTGGGGTTGGGTGGTTAATTTTCCAGAAGCGCCCGTTGCTGCAGATGCCGCGCATACTCGAGAACAAGTACTACGTTGATGAAATTTACGATGCGACGATTATCAAGCCAGTCGAAGTCATCTCGCGCGAAGGTCTGTGGAAACTCTTCGACGTCGGTGTGATCGATGGTTTCCTGCACGCCCTTGGCGACGCAGTGACTGAAGGGGGTCGGATGGTTCGTCACCTCCAGGGCGGATTCGTTCGCAGCTACGCCGCGATCATTTTGATCGGCGCCCTGGTTCTGATTGGCTTCTTCGCTTACTTTGGCGCCCACGCCCTGGGCTTGGCTCGTTAAAATCATGCGGCAACACTTGCTCACGATTCTGATCCTGCTTCCAGTTCTCGGCGCGCTGGTCGCCGTGGCTTACAGGTTTGCGCCCAGCAACCACCACCCCAGGCGGGCTGCCCGCCTGGGGACCCCGGTGCAGGATGCTCACTACAAGTGGATAGCGCTGGCTGTTACCACCGTCACCTTTGCCCTTTCGCTGCTGTTGGTGGGCGGGGTGGGCGCGGCCGAGTTCCGGTTCGAGGAGAATGTTAATTGGATTGGAGCTATCGGCGCGCGTTATCACCTGGGAGTCGACGGCATTAGTTTGTGGCTGGTGCTGCTAACCACGCTGCTCATGCCGATCGCGATTCTCTCGAGCTGGACGGCAATCGTTAAGCGCCAACTTTCATATTACGTATTTCTGCTCCTGCTGGAAGGCGCAATGATCGGCGTCTTCGTTTCGCTGGATCTGTTGCTCTTCTATCTTTTCTTCGAAGCTTCGCTGGTGCCAATGTTTTTCCTGATTGGAATTTGGGGAGGCGAACGAAGAATCTACGCGGCCGTCAAGTTTTTCATCTACACCGCAGTCGGCAGTCTGCTGATGCTGGTCGGTATTATCGCGCTTTACTTCGTCTACGGCACGTTTGATTACGCAGCGATACTCGCGGCCATGAGCGCGCAACCGACGCTGCTGTCTCCGAACGCGGAGTTCTGGTTGTTTCTGGCTTTTGCGTTTGCCTTCTGCATCAAGATACCGCTTTTTCCTCTGCACACCTGGCTCCCTGACGCGCACACCGAAGCACCTACCGCCGGTTCCGTTATTCTCGCGGGCGTATTGCTGAAGATGGGAACCTACGGCTTGCTGCGCTTCAACCTCGGCCTGTTTCCGAATATGTCGCGCCAGTTTGCCTGGATCATGATCACGCTGGCGGTCATCGGAATTATTTACGGAGCGCTCGTTGCCATGGTCCAGCCAGATGTAAAACGGCTGGTGGCGTATTCATCAGTGAGCCACATGGGCTTTGTGGTCCTTGGCCTTTTCTCTTTCACTGAATTTGGTATGCAAGGCGCGCTCTATCAGATGCTTAACCATGGCGTGTCTACCGGAGCGTTGTTTCTGTTTGTCGGCTTCATCTACGAACGTAGACACACGCGCCTGATTAGCGACTTCGGCGGGCTCGCGACCCCGATGCCCTGGTTTTCCACTCTGTTTGTCTTTGCATCGTTGTCATCGATTGGACTGCCTTTTCTCAACGGCTTTGTGGGTGAGTTTTTGATACTGCTCGGCACGTGGACCTCAAACGCGATCCAGCACTCCTGGGCCGCCACGATGCTCGCTGCTACGGGAGTAATCTGGGCCGCCGTCTACATGCTCTGGATGCTGCAGCGCGTCGTTTTTGGGAAAGTCACGAATCCCGCGAATGCGACGCTCCCGGATCTCAATGCCCGCGAGATTGGGTTGTTGTTGCCTCTGCTTATCTTGATGCTGGTAATGGGCGTCTTTCCGCGGCCGTTTCTGGATCGCTCAAAGGCGAGCGTCGAAGCTGTCCGCGCTCGTGTGGCTGCCCCGCCGACCGGGGGATCTTTCGCGGGTAATAAGCCGGCAGGTGCTCAGGGTGGGCCCCGTGACCCGAGTTTCAACGCGTTGGAAGGTGGACATTAGCCGCTCAGGCACGGACCAGTCTCAAAGCAAATGAATTATTTTCTAGCTTTACAATTCACGCCGCCGGACGTCAGCTTCGCGCTCATCGCGCCGGAGTTGATCATCTGCGTCGTCGGCGTGGTAGTCATGCTGGTCGACGCCTTTGCGCGACCCGATCAACGCTGGGTGACCGGCAGTATTTCACTCGGCGGTTTACTCGCCGCGGCTGCGGCGACGATCTGGCTGTGGTTGTCATGGGGCGGTGCCAGCCAGGCCTTCAACGGCATGATTGTGCTCGATGAGCTGCGCCTCGGTTTTACTCTCGTCTTTCTTCTCGTCTCGGCTTTGACGGTGCTGATCTCGATGGTCTGGGTCGAGAACGAGAAACTTCCTGCCGGTGAGTTTCATTCGCTTCTCATGTTCGCAACGGCCGGCATGATGTTGATGGCTTCGGGCGGCGATCTGGTGATCATTTTCCTGGGTTTGGAAATCCTTTCAATCGCGACCTACGTCATGGCCGGTTTTCGCCGCACAGACGTGCGCTCCAACGAATCGTCACTGAAGTACTTCATCCTTGGCTCACTGTCATCCGCCTTTCTGCTTTATGGAATCGCACTCACTTATGGCGCGACCGCCATCATCAGCGGACTGCCCGGCACGACAAATGTGGCGGAGATCGCGCGCAGGCTCAATGATGCGCAGTATCCGCCGCTGCTCTTCGCGGGCGCGGCCATGATGCTCGTCGGGTTTGGTTTCAAGATAGCAACCGCACCTTTTCATATCTGGACGCCTGACGTTTACGAAGGAGCGCCTACTCCCGTCACGGCGTTCATGGCGGCTGGACCAAAGGCGGCCGGCTTTGCATCATTCATGAGGGTCTTCGTATTCGGATTTCCATTCGTAGCGGCGGCCACCAACAAGACAATCTCAGGCGAGCTTCACAGTGCGTGGGTTTTAGTACTAGTTGTTCTGGCCATCATGACGATGACCATTGGCAACTTCGCCGCGATTGTGCAGAACAACGTGAAACGCATGCTTGCTTATTCGTCCATCGCGCATGCAGGATACGCGCTGGTGGGCCTCATTGCCGCGGGAGCAGCATCCAGCATTGAACAGCGGAACGCCGCGATCACTGCGGTGACCTTCTATCTGCTGACTTATGCGGTGATGACTGTCGGCGCTTTTGCCGTGGTGCAACTAATCGCCCGCGCCGGGGATCGCCGGACTGAAGTGGAGGACTATAACGGCATCGGCTTCCGGTCTCCCGTGCTCGCTTTCTCGTTATCGCTCTTCCTGCTCAGTTTGTTGGGTATGCCACTGACTGCCGGGTTCATGGGCAAGATCATGGTCTTTCGCGCAGCCCTCGATCAAGGCTATGTGATTCTCGTGGTCCTCGCCGTGCTAAACACCGCAGTCTCAGCTTACTACTACTTGCGGCTGATTATTGTGATGTTCTTCCGCGAGCGTACGACTTCGTGGATGGCCCCCCCGATTCCGGCCAGCATCGCGATCGCCCTGGTGATTACAGTCGCCGGAGTGTTGTATTTGGGACTCTTTCCCGGGCAGGTAATCAATGCGCTGCAAGCCAAACCGGTCGTGAGTCTGTCCCTGCGTTAGTCGGCAACGTCCAGAATATTTGCAGTCAGGAAGGTGGACCCTGTCCCCGCTTCTTACGCCGAGTGGATTTCAAGCTTGAGGCGGGGACAGGGTCCACCTTCCTGACCTGCGAGTGAAGCAGACAAGCCCGTGACCGCTGAAGAATACGCTGCACAAGTCAAAACCGAACTAACGGACACGTGGCTGCCGCTGATTTATGCCGAGCGCATCCTAAAAATGAGAACGCGCTCGTACTATTTTGGAGCACCACTGCGGAAGCCGCGGGTGGAGATCCAGCATACGTTGCTGGGTGTGGAACTAAAATTGGGCCAACGCCGTCTGCTCTGCCCAGACCTCGCAACCGCCCGTTACCTGTCTGTCTTCGCCAGAGCGGGTTGTAAGGAAGTGGCAGTTCCTTACGACATTACCAGGGTTTCGCTGCTCGCCGACGAACTCGAATCGTCCTGGCATCGCATGCTGCTTTTGGCGGACCACAATGCCGCCCGGCGGACTGATTCATTTAGGGCTCGAATTCATGGCCTATTAATTGCTAAACTACGAAACGAGATTGCTGCTGCCGGCGCGGGAGCCCCAGTTCCCGAGTTTAAGCAGAGTACGAAGCCGCGGGCCGAGGGCCGTTAGATCAAGAACTGAATCAGGAGAGAATTGGACTTTTAATCATAAAGATGAACCCCGACATCATAGACCTTTCCCTTGAAGAGAATCGGCCACCGGACAGTGCCGACGCGCTTCCCTTTCCATTCAACCAACAGACTTTCTGTCGCTATGAACCCATCGAGAAGCGGATCGAAGCGGCGCGGGTGCTCGTA
>CAZVHN010000748.1:0-2995 GCA_964626895.1 uncultured Chloracidobacterium sp.
AAGAAGGTAGGGCGCATACTCAGGAAACCATTTTAACTCTGTCCGGCGAGTGGCACATTAGCCGCGGATCTACGCGGATAAACGCGGATCTGAGAAAGGGACTAATCAAATGCCTCAAATGAGTTGATGTGCTTGTCTTGATTCTCACTCTGATTCACGTGCATCCGCGTGTATCCGCGGCTAAATGATGCTTGAGGAAGCTTAGTCAGAGACTCAGTTTTGGTCTGTGATTGCTCTAGTAACAACAGAGGTTGGCAACAACGTGCAGATAAAATCTTTTCAAGTTGGGAATGCCACTTTCGGTGATGGCCGGCTGACCATCATCGCTGGTCCTTGCGTAATCGAAAGTCTGGACCACGCTTTGATGATGGCCAGGGAGTGCGCCGGCCGAGCACATGATGCGGGTCTGGGATTTGTATATAAGTCTTCGTTCGATAAGGCCAACCGATCTTCGATAAAAAGCTTTCGCGGTTTGGGCATGGAAGCCGGCCTGGATGTTCTTCGCCAGGTGAAGGAAGAGATAGGCGTTCCGGTCCTAACCGATGTGCATGATGTGTCGCAGGTGCGAGCTGCAGCCGAAGTGGCGGACATTCTGCAGATTCCGGCCTTCCTTTCGCGGCAGACTGACCTTGTTACAGAGGCGGCCCGGTCCGGTCGAGCTGTGAACGTGAAGAAGGGGCAATTCCTGGCGCCCGATGACGCGCGCAATATTGTAGAGAAAGCCCGCGCTGCCGGATGCGAAAAGTTGTTGCTGACCGAGCGTGGTGTGAGTTTCGGCTATAACAACCTCGTAGTTGACATGCGGTCGTTTGCAATCATGCGAGAGTTTGGCGCCCCCATCGTCTTTGATGTGACCCATTCGCTGCAGCTTCCGGGCGGGCTCGGTCATGCAACTGGTGGACAATCGGAATACATCGAACCGCTCGCGCGCGCTGGAGTTGCTGCTGGAGTGGATGCTGTGTTTATGGAAGTGCACGAATGCCCTGAGCGAGCGCCGTCGGATGGGCCAAACGCGCTGCCGTTGGAGCGCATGCAGTCTTTGCTAACCATGTTGCGTGACATTCATCAAGTGGTGGGTTCCCAGCCTGCGAAGCAGGCGAAAGCATAAAACGATCCACGAAACTACACGAACTGACACGAAATCCTGTTAGTGCGATTTCGTGTGATTTAGTGGATCGTCTCTCACGCTGAGGAATCAACGTAGGCAAATATGCAAAAGTTAGTCGCAATCATTGTTCTTAACATAATCTTTTTCTCACCAAGCTCCTTCGCCCAGGAAGAGGTGCGCGCGGTGTGGCAAGTGACACACTTCGATATCACGGCAACGCCACAACCGGCGGAGCGCGCGTTGAGTGCGGTTGCCGTTCTGGCTGCCCGAAATGTTGGCAAAGGCGCGGGCACAAGTTTTACATTTCGCATAAATACCAGGGCCAGCGTTAAGTCAGTCGCCGTTGCGGGCGCCACCGCGAACTTTCGCACCGTCGCGGAGACGCGCGGAAATCTTCAGCGTGTAACCGTGACCCTACCCGGCTCAGTGGCGCCAGATGGAAGCACGAATGTGAGCATCTCCTATAGCCTTCCGGTTGAGAACAACACCGGTCTGGCCGCGATCTCTCCACTGGGGTCGCAGTTTCTTCCCCAATCGTTCTGGTATCCCGCGCCGAACACGCCATTCACCGTGCGGGGCAGCGACACCGCGCCATTTCGTCTGACGGTAAATGGATCCAACGCGATTTCGGGGGGCGTTGAGAAGGGCGGTTCGGGCTCGAGTGTTTACGAACAAGGGCTCAATGCGCAGCCGTTTTTTGTTCAGGGCGAATGGGACCGAATCGATGGGGTGGGCGACGCCAAAGACGTATCGGCTTTGGTGCCCAAAGGCGCTGCTGCAGAGGAACGCAGGCAAGCAGAGTCAATCATGAGTCTGGCCGCGAGTGCGCGGGCCTTTTATTCAGCAATGCTGGGTCCCGCGCCCGCTGCGCCGATGCGTATCGTTTCGGTCAGACGAGGTTCTGGTTTCAATGAAGCCGGCATAGTCTTGCTTGAAGCCGGAGCGCTGCGTCGCTTGAAGATCGACTCGGCGACGGTTTTGCTGCTTTCCGAAGCAGTTGCGCGTCTGTGGATTGGTGGTCAGACGGCAGTGCGTGGCGAAGGCGGCGGTGTTGTTCGTGACGGGCTGGTGCGATTCCTGGCGACCTTGTTTATTGAGAAGCAGTTTGGTCGCGAAGCCGCTGCCGCCGAGCTCTTGCGCCAACGACTGGCTTTCGGCGCAGTTGCCAAGAGGGATGCGCCCCTATCTCGCTCAACTCCCCTCGATGATACTTACTTCAATTCCGTGCCCAATAGAGGGGCGATGGTCTGGCGTCTGGCCGACCGCCGCATCGGCCGTGAGATTTTCCTAGCTACGGTCCGTGAGCAATTACAGGCAGGCAAGGACAATCTCAATGGAATCAGTCTCGCCGCGCTGCGGATCGCTCTAGCCCAAAAAGGGGGAGAGAGGTTAAAGACGTTGCTCGATCAGCAGATAGACCAGGTTATCGACATGGATCTTATGATCGGGTTACCACAACAACGAGGTACTGAGTCGGTTTCCGCCCTGCGGAATCTGGGATCTACTGACGCATTGGTGACGGTGACGGCAACAACGGATCGAGGAGAACAATTGTCGGTGGAAGCTACCATACCTGCCCGCAATTTCGCCGATGCGATATTCAAAACAACTTCGAAGCTCGTACGCGCTGAAATCGATCCTGAAAAACTGTACCCACAATTGGATTATGCCAACGACTGGGCTCCTCGCGGCCGCGACATCGGCGAAGCAATAGCAGAAGCCACGCGTTTCTTCGGCGCTCAGGATTACACTAAGGCGGAGTTAGTCTCCCGGGAAATACTTGCAGCCCATCCCCGCCTGCAGGAGGCGCGAATCATACTGGCGCGCGCGCTGCTGGCCCAGAACAGGAACGACGAGGCGGAAAAGTTATTTCGAACAGCTCTCGAC
>CAZVHN010000749.1:0-4915 GCA_964626895.1 uncultured Chloracidobacterium sp.
CGCTACCGCGAGGTGGTACTGACCTCATAGGCCGCCGCATGAGTGATGGGTAACCGGTGAATCGGGCAGAGACACTCTCTGCTCGGTCTCATGAGGTCAGTACCACCTCGCGGTAGCGGGTGGGTTCTACCCTGGTTTTACCAGAGCAGGGCCTTAATGGTTTGCGCCAGTTTGAGCGCGCTGTGATCTGGGTGAACTGTAAATCGATCCTCGACGTCCCAGATCGCGGAGAGAACTGCCTGCGCAAATGCCCATGCCAGAGCCCGCTCGTAGTTCAGATTTAGTCTTTTCGCTAAACGATCCAGCCGCCGCTCAATAGTAGCGGTTGAGGTAAACAGGTCTGGCAGCTCCATCGGATTTCTCAGTATGGCCCCGACTTCATACTCGATTTCGCCCACGACCCCTTTTGGATCAATCGCAACCCAACCTCGCTGCGAATCAAAAAGCACATTGTAGTGTTGGAGATCGCCGTGCAGCAGCATAACTCTCGCTTCGGAAGCGGCCAGCCTTAGATACCAGTCACGGGCTTCGCTAACCAGATCATGAGGAATCTGTTTATCACCGGTGCTCAAATAACTCTCGAAAGCGCGAGCCCAATCCAATACTGTTGGGAAATGGTCAGGCGCGACGTGGCCAGCCATCTGCCCCATCACCTCAGCGATGATTTCGATTGCTTCTTCATCTTTCCCCTGACGCACCAGAGTCACCAGCTCTTCTCCGGGTTCCAGCCGCTCAAGCAAGACAGCACCTGCGTCGTATTCAAGAACTCTAACAGTGCCGTGCCCATCAAACGCTATTAGCACTTCGCCCGATCGCCACTCGTCACCGTGCTGCTTAATTATCTTCAGAACGACGCGAGAGCCGCGACTCACGCCAAAGGCGAGCACCGAACCTGAGGTTTCCCAGGCTTCGTCTATTGTCACTCCCCATTGATGGGCTCTCTCTCTGAGCTGATCCAATGCTAACGACACCATCTGGCCGGTCTACGATACCGTCAGTACCCGCTGCCTCTGACGTTTGCTAAGAATCTCGTCAGGCGAGGTAGTTGGAAATTCGCGGTTGAGTCGGTGTAACACTCTCGTCTCATGAGGTCGCGGTTTTTATTGGGCCTGGGAGAGTTGGGTTAGAACAATTGTATGCTACCCGGCACACGCGGTTGGGTCTAGAAATTCTTGTAGAGGATTAGGAAAAAGCATGCAGTCGTTGTTACGGCTATGCCGCCCGATGTGAGGCGGTGGCTTCGACCCGCCGGTCCGCCTTCACCTCACATTGGGGCTGCGCCCCTGGTTCGGGCTTCGCCGGCTTTGCTCTTTACACTTCCCGACAAAAGCAAGTAGCTTTTGCAAACCGCTTCTACTACCTCAGAATCCGGTATGCAAGGTTGTCCCTTAGAGGACGAGCCACTACTCGTCGATAAAGACCTAATCCACTGGAGAAGAGCGAGGCAACGACGATAAATCGGGCAAAGCCCGACCCAGGGGCGCAGCCCTAATCGAGGCTAAAGTCGGAACGGCGGGGCAGAGCCGCCGCCTCTCATCGGGCGGCAAAGCCGTATCGTTTCGCGAACGCCGTCGGCGTTAGGGTTTCGTACTATTCGCTTTCCCAGGGTTGTCGCCGCGGCTCCAACCCTAAGCTCCAAGTGGCGAACGCCGTTGGCGTTAGACACATAGACGGAGGACGCAGAGATCACATTAGCCGTGGATGCGCAGGCTGGCATAATCAACGGCTATGCTACCGTAAGATAAGGAGAGTCCCTCGACTTCTGGTCGGGCAAAACGGTAAGTCTGCTCGTGAAAGAGAGGAAGAAGCAAGCTGTCGCGCGCGATGACCTCTTCGATCTGTCGATAGACCGCATGCCGCGCCGCCGGAGATGTTTCTAATCGTCCCCTTTCTATAAGACGGTCCACTTCCGGAGAACCACATAGCTGTCCCAATATCCCCTCTTTGGAGGCTAGGATGGTAGCAAAGGTGTCAGCGTCTGGGTAATCAGCGGCCCAGCGCCCTATCACCAAATCGACAGAACCTTGTGCCATTGCCTCCTGCATTTCCCCCATCGTCTTATTTACAGGTCGAATCTTTACCTGGTGCTCACGAAAAAAGCGCGAGATCTCGCGCGAGAAGGCCGCGTATTCTCCAAAGAACACCGGATTAAGGACTGCGGTCAATTCCATTTCCACGCCTGGTTGCGCGGGAGCTGACGCGGATGCCGAAGGCATTCGTGGGGCGTATGTAGAATCATGACCAAGCAGTCCAGGCGGAATGAGCCCGTGCGCCGGGACCGCGAGCCGTCCCAGGGTTTGACGAACCACGCTCGCAACATCGATAGACTGCGCTAGGGTCTGCCGCAGGCGTTTGTCTTTCAGCGGTCCGCGGTGACTGTTGAATGCAGCGTAGTAGGTTATGAGCCTGGGGATCTCATGATAGCCGGAAGCAAACTCAGGCTCGCGGCGCAGAGCTTCTGCGTCCGCGGGTAACAGATCCGACGCCAGCGAAAATCGACCGGCGCGGAACTGAGAGAGAATGTCGGCCGGGGAAACACCGAAGTTGAAGATGAGTCTTTCAATCTTAGGATAGCCACTGCGCCAGTAGGTTTTATTTCGTTCGAGTTCGAGGCGAACGCCTGGCTCAAACTTCACCACGCGAAAAGGCCCAGTCCCCACGCTACCCTCCTGCCAGCTCCCCCCGAACTTGTCACTACCTTCGGGAACAATGGCTGCTGCATGATAAGAAATGAGTGCCGGGAAGAACGAGACAGGCTCATCGAGCTCGATCGTAAACTCGTCGGCAGAGTGAATTCGGAAACCTGCCAGGTCAGACTGCTCTCCGTTAAGGAGCGCCTTGGCGCCGCGAATCGGAGAATAGAAGAAGCGGCCGGTGCTGTCGGGGTTCAGTAGTAGCCTCTCGAACGAATAGCGGACGTCGCGCGGTGTCAGTTTGCGTCCGTCGTGGAAGCGGACATCATCTCGGAGGCGAAAACGATATCGCTTACCCCCCTGTTCAGCCGTGAAATCAGTCGCCAGCCAGGGAACGATCCTCGCCCCCCCGACGTCGCGAGTTAGTGTTTCGAAGATGCTCGGCAGCACCTCTGCATCTTCTATGGTGCCCGCCAGTGAAGGATCGAGGCGGTGAAGTGTTCCGGTAATCGGGACTTCAATAGTTCCACCGCCCGCCCGTCCGATGTCGGTCGCTTTGGCCACCGATTCTAATTTGCCTATCTCGGCATAGTTCACATATGGAGCGCTACCACGAAGGGTCAGGCCGAGAACTTTTGAGTTGGCAAGGCGATAATCGACGTCGTGAAACAGCGGTAACACCATTCCTGATTCCTGCAAAAAACTTTCGTACTTCCGATAAAGTAATGCTCTGACACCGGGACGACTTTCTGTGCGCGCCTCTTCTAGAATCGGATCCCCTTCGGCCGAGGAGATGTATGCGCGGTATATACCCACACGCGAATGGAAGAGGCCATAGGTAAAGTCGTCGGGATCATCATAATCAGCGTTCCACCTGCCGATGAACAGATCTATGCCGGTACTATTCTGGAAGGATTCCAGGTAGGAGGCCATCGTGGGAGTTGCCACCTCCACTTTCACGCCGAGCTCCGACCAGATTGAGAGCAGAGTTGTCAGCAGCGACTTATATCGATCCAGGAACAGAGGATGCGCCGCTGCCTTGAGGCTGATTGGATCGCTGATGCCGGCTGAACGCAGCATTGACGAGGTTTCGTCGCGAGTGAGTGTCTGGCGTCGCCTGCCAGGATCATACCCCAGCATCGCGGGTGGGATCAGGCATACGGCAGGTTGGGCAAAGCGGCCTAATGTTTGCCAAACGAGATCGTGCGTGCGCACTACACCTGAGAGCGCCCGACGAAAGTCTGCGTTCTGGGCGACTGAACCACTCGTAGAATTGAATATGAGAAAGTAAGTATTCTTGCGTGGAGACTCAACCAGACCCCCACGAAACCGAGGGTCGCGGACAAACTCTTCAAGATCCTGAGGCGATAGATCACGTGCGAGATCAATCAAGCCGGACCGCAACCCGGAAGCTATTTCTGAGGCGCTTAGGCCCGCGCGAAATTCGACCTCATCAAGAAGCGCTGATGGACCCTTCCAGTATCGTTCATTGCGCTCAAGCACAATGCGGTCAGGGCTGTACGAGGCCATTCGAAACGGACCTGTGCCGATGAGAATAGAATCGGTCTTTCCGTCAGCAACGTTAAGGGTGATACCGGTCTTGTAATCTGTTAGCAAGGCGGGATAGATGGAAAGCGGCTCCGGTAATTGTATTTCCAATTTGTAATCTGAGTGGACCAGAATTCCAGCTAGCTCCTTGTCGTCGCTTTTAGCGAATTCCGCCGCACCGCGGATCGCCGCGAGACCTGAAGTTAGCTCACGAGCCACACGAATGCTCCGTTCGAAGGAACCCTTGATGGCCTGAGCGGTCAGGGGCTGGCCATTCTGGAAGCGGACGTTTTCTCTCAGAGTAAAGAAGACTGAAGTGCCGTCGTCGGACACTTCCCATTTCTCACAGAGAGCCGGAATCAAATTGCCTTCCAGGTCTGTGGCTAAAAGAGTCTCAAAGACATTCGCTAGAATCTCCTGCTCTTCCACCAGTTCCATATTGACGGGATCGATATCGCCGAGCTGAGTCGCCAACGCCACGACCAATTTGCCCCCTTTTGGTATCTCTTCCTGAAGTTCGGTTTCCTTGGCTGCCGGAGCCAGCGAAACAGCCTCTTCGAGGTAACCGTTGGCTTTCTCATACTCTCCACGCAGGTTGGCGAGCGTGGCAGCCAAAGACAGCACGTGCCTGAGGCTATCCTTATCTCCCGCAGCCCGCGCAGCATCCATAACCTGCTGGCCCAAGCGGCTTGTCCCCTCGACCTTTCTGGCCTGCCCGGCAGTCTCTCCTGCGC
>CAZVHN010000750.1:0-3004 GCA_964626895.1 uncultured Chloracidobacterium sp.
CGTCGATTATCGTTTATCGGCCACGCAAGAGTTCGATCTACGGGCGTTCCTGACAAATGATCCGGATTCTGCATTTGAGCGGACCGTGGAGAATCCATTGGTAAACGTCGTCAATCCGAATCAGGTACGCTTGCAGATCGAAGAACTGGAAGAGCGACTGAGGAAGAAAGGCGGACCCAAAGCAGAGGATCGCGATGAGCTTATCCAACTTGCGCATTGGTATGCAGAACTCCGACAGTACGAGAAGGCCCTGACTTTTCTGAGCCAGGCCCTGCGTTTGATCAATCGACCCGATGACGGGATCTTGATTCTCGAAGGGATCTACGCCGGAGAACTCGGCGACTATGAGCGCGAGGAGCGCGCCTATCGAGCCGCGGATCAGGCCAACAGAAGCTGGGGTGGGCCAATGTTCAATCTCGCTCTCAGCTTCCACGGCCGAAAGAAGTATGAAGCGGCGCTTCAAGCCATAGATAGAGCGATTGAGAAGAACCCCTCCGCCGCAGCCTATCGAACTCTACGGGCCAGATGCCTGCGATCACTTGGTAAAGGACAAGAGGCGACAAGAGAAGGAGAAGAGGCGTTTGCCTCATTCGAGCCTATACCGGAGTTGGACGATTGGGCCCTGGGATGGTTTATCGATTGCGCCAAAACAGTTGGCCGGGACGATGCCCAGCACGAGGCAGAAGAGGAACGATCAAGAAGGGCGTCCACTTCCCATGACACTCATACTCGTGGCGGCGATCTTCCAATAATCACGGGCGGTCTCACAAAGAAATAGGCATGCCAACATTTCTCCTCCCGCGCCTTGAGCTAACACCGGATCAATTGCGAGTAGTTGAACTATCTCCCTCGGAACATCGAATAGTTTTCGGTCCGCCAGGCTCTGGAAAAACTCAGATTCTGATTCACCGCGCCGCTCATCTTCGCGACACCTATCGGGTTGATCCCGAGAGATTCCGCATCCTGGTATTCACGAATGTGCTCACTGATTACATTCGGTCCACACTCGAATTTGTGGAAATACCTGAAGAGTGCGTGATGACCTTTGATCAGTTGTGCGTAGAACTCTATCGCCGAAACATATCCTCGCGGCTACCGTGGAACGCTGAGAAGAAAGGTCCAGATTTCACTGCCGTCCATCAAGCAGTGCTTAAGCTAGCGAAAACGCGCGCGGACGTACGCAACCTGTTTGACTTCACTCTCGTGGACGAAGGTCAGGATCTGACACCAGATTCTTTCGAAATACTTCGGTGTCTCTCAAAGCATGTCACAGTATTTGCCGACCATCAGCAACAGATATTTGAGCAGGGCGCAAGTGAGGAAGAGATTCTAAGAGCGCTTGGGTTGAACCGCCGCAACGCGACTCTTCTTGCTGCCTATCGCAACTCGCCTGACGTGGCCCGATTGGCTTCCTACTTCATCGCCGAGTCAGAGGCTCGTAGCAACTATCTAAACCAGATCAAGAACAACCAGTCCGTGCGCGAACGGCCACTCTGTTTTGTGGCTTCAAATTACTTTGAGGAGATGGAACAACTAGGAAAGATCGTAAAGCAACGACTAATGATGAATCAGCGAGTGGGTATTATTGTTCCTCAGTTGCGGCAGGTTCATGGATTCGCCGCGGCACTTGCAGAACAAGGCATACCAGTAGAAAAGGCGCTTGGTAGGAAAAGTGGGAAAGAAGCCAGGCTGCAGGTCAACTTCGACGACGTCACCCCCAAAATCGCCTCGTATCACAGCGCAAAAGGGCTTACATTCGATTGCGTTCTTATGCCGAGACTCACCGAATCCGCCTTTCCGCGTGTGCATGGTCCGGCTCGTCAGCGAATCATGTTCGTAGGCATTGCTCGGGCGACACAATGGGTCTATTTGAGCACGGTCCAAGGCTCCCAGGTCGCGGAAATGTCGATGTTGAAGCAAGCTGCAGACAGCCAACACCTCGTGCTTCAATACGGCAACATGATGGATTTGTTTGGCTCTGAGCTTACAAGGGCAGCAGCGGAAGAGGATGACGAATATTCAATCCTGTGAGATGTACTGTCTTGACACTCCGAGCTTCGTGAAGCAATAACTCTAGCCTTGACCCCACTTTGTCCGGCCACTTGCGGCAACCTTTTGAAACGGGAAATACTTGCCTAAATACCCGTGGCTCGGTTCATAACCGAAGGTCGGGAGTTCTACCATTGAATCAATAATTTATGGCGGCCAGCCCATCAGTAAGTGTGGGAGAACAATCTTGGTCCAATAACAGGAATTTCGTTCCGGTGAAAGTAGAGCACGACGAGACTGCCCACGAAGACCAACATCGCCAAGCCAAAAAGCTCGCCGCGATCCGCAACCGCTGGTAAGCTGATCCCGAGCTTCGTAACGTGCGCGAAGATGGCTCCCGAAATTGTTCCCAGCGCCAGAATAGCACCGTACACAGCGCTTCTGGGGATCAGCAGCAGTACCGACGCGATCAACTCAACGAATCCTGAGCCAATTCGCCCCCAGGGCTCCGCGCCGAGTGTCGTAAAGATGTAAACAGACTCCTTCGCGCCGGTGAATTTGAAGAGGAGAGTTTGCAGCAAGATGACAGCGACAATGATTCGCAGTAACCAGTCGACGATGTTTAAGGCTTTGGATAATGCCATAGAAGTTCCTCCAATTTCAGCTTTCCGAAGCTAGTGTCCTGTCTCTAAAGTGCGCTGACAAATCCGGTGAGGCCAGGAAGAAAGCTTTGCTCGTTGGCATTTGTCATTTGGGTTTTCAATCGGTAGCAAGGTTAGTTTCATGTTTTTCTTGCAAGCTGTTGACACACAACCCATCTAATACGACTCGACCAGTCCGCCAGGCGGACGAGTGATAATAGCCCAGCACTTTCAGAGCCTGTGTCAGAACTCGGGCCGTGATTCGGTTCTGGCCGCGCCGGACTCCGACGAAACTGCGATCGATGGTTTAAGTTTGTGAAACTGCGAGCCGAGCGATTTGACCCTGAAATTTCACCCTCAAACCGGTTGCAGTT
>CAZVHN010000751.1:0-1834 GCA_964626895.1 uncultured Chloracidobacterium sp.
ACCTTGCCGGAGACACTCTCGACCAGCGCTCATGTTATAGAATATCTGCATGAGGTGGAAGAAACGCGCAAACATGCGTTTGCCTGCTTTGCTGGAGATGGGGATCTGCTGAAGAGGATCGCCACTCCCTCCGGTGAAATAAGCCCGCTGATTAGTTTGCTTCTGGATACCCTGGTGCGGGCGCTTGGGTTTCAAGGCCGCGCCGTGGCCCTGTTGGCAACAGTTTCCCAGAGTGCACTGTCTGATTGCCACGCATAACTCGTAAGGTAAGGCTCCCCACGATGTATTGTCCACAGTGTGGCCAGCAACAGGTCTCGGACAGCTTGAGGTTCTGCTCGCGGTGTGGCTTCCCGCTTGAAGGCGTTCTGCAGTTGTTAGGAAGCGGAGGAGCGCTGCCCTTCTATCAGCCGGCCAGCGGGCCCCGAGAGATGTCGGCCCGACGCAAGGGCGTGCGTCAGGGCGCAGCGCTTTTTTTAGCCGGAGCTGTGATGGTCCCGGTGCTGGGCGTGATCAATAGCTTCACACATGGTCCTAACTTGCTCGACATACTCGTCCCTCTGGCAGCAATCATCTTCTTTGTTGGCGGATTGATGCGAATGCTGTTTGCCGCGCTCTTTGAAGAAGGGGCTCCCAGGCCTCATCACATCGTGACCACATCCTATGCTCCGCTTCCCATTTCCCAACTTGGCACGCACGCGCCGGCAGCTTTACCGCCGGCACAAAACAATCCCGCGACTGGTTGGAGATCCCGCCCCAACACTTCAGAAATTCGGCAACCCTCCAGCGTTACCGAAAACACCACGCGCCTCCTGGATAAAGACGATCCTGCGAATCGCTAGCTGCTTCGATGTCAGCACTAACCGACCGTTTGCATGAGCGAATCCGTTCTGAAGGTCCCATTACTTTTTATGAGTGGATGAAAGCCGCGCTTTACGATCCTGAGCAAGGCTATTACTGCCGCTCCGATCGAGAGAGATGGGGCCGACAAGGTGACTACCGCACCAGCCCGGAGCGCAGTGTGCTCTTTGCTGCAACATTCGCCCGCTATTTTGCGAAACTCCACCAGGATCTTGGTTCGCCCCCGGCCTTAACTATCGTTGAAGTTGGAGCGGGCGCCGGCCATTTCGCGGAGACTGTCCTGGAAACACTTCAACTGCGCTTTCCCGACATCTTCTCGAAAACCCACTACTTCATCGACGAAGCCAGCCCGGACTCCTGGTCGCGCGCGCGGTTGCGACTTACACGATTCGGGACTCTGGTCGCATTCAAACCGCTAGCAGCGCTTAATCCTCTCAATCACGCGATAGTCTTCTCCAATGAGCTTCTAGACGCTTTTCCGGTCAATCGAGTAATCATGCAGGGAGGTGAGCTGCGTGAGTTGCATGTGGGGGTAAATGAAAGCGGGAGTTTTGAATGGACAGTTGGCCTGTTATCGACGCACAGACTCAACGAATATTTCGGGCGGATTGGCATTCGCCTTAGTGAAGGGCAAATTGCCGACGTAAATTTGGAAATAGAGAATTGGCTGGGGTTGGTTTCCAGAAAGCTCAGGTCGGGCTATTTGATCACCGTAGACTACGGCGCCGAAGCTTCGGTCCTTTACAGTGAAGGAGAAAGACGAGAGGGAAGTCTGCGGGCATTCCACAAGCATCAGGTTTCCGGTGATGTTCTGCTCCGACCGGGTCAGCAGGACATCACGAGTTCCGTGGATTGGACGCTTGTTAAAATGGTTGGCGCAAGCAACGGGTTGGGAGTCGTCGCCTTCGAACGCCAGGACCGATTCTTGCTGGGTGCCGGTTTGCTCGCGGAAATGGAGCTGAGAGTCGGCGAAACG
>CAZVHN010000752.1:0-6257 GCA_964626895.1 uncultured Chloracidobacterium sp.
CTCGAGTGGACCCGGGGGGCAGCACGTCAACAAGACTGAAAGCGCGGTTTTCCTGCGGCATCTGCCTTCGGGGATCGTCGTCACCTCGCAGCAGGAACGCAGCCAACATCGGAATAAGGCGCTCTGTCTGCAAAAGCTTCGCAAGTAGATCGAGCAATTGAACCGCCGACCCGCCAAACGGGTGCCCACGCAAATACCGCGCGGCGCAAAGAACCGCACGCTAGAAAAGAAGCCGCGACGTTCAGAGGTCGGTTCTTAAAGTCTCTTGCGCGCTTGGGTCTTTTTCTGCACACTCTCGCGAGGAACTTATCATTGACCAGCGGCCGCCAGCCGGGTGGCGGTGCAACAACGGTTTCTGGTCTGCTGCAGCAAGTCTCTGGGCCGCCACAAAAACCGTTGAAACGGTTCCCTAGATTACGAGCAATGTTTGCCCACCGGGCTAAAGCCGCGGTGTGAATGAGAGCTTAACTGCGCCAGTAGCGCCGCGCGAGCGTAGTTCAGCAGCGCGTGAAATCGGCTCAATTGAGAGGACAGCTATGTTGAAAAGAAAACTAGCGGGTATGGTTTTGTTGAGTGTTCTGACTCTGTCACCGCTTGGCCCACTTTGTCAGGCGCAGACCACGCCGTTTCTTTCTGATGAAGAGATACGCATGCTCTCCAACGAAATCTCGGGCGACCGCGCTTTCGAGCACATCCGTTGGCTCTCACACTGGCACCGCGACTCTGGGATGGAAGGCTATTTCAAGGCAGCCGAGTACGTTGTGAAGGCCGCAAAGGAGGCTGGACTTCAAGACGTACGGTTCATTGAACAACCTCTGCCTGGCGTTAACTACACGGCGCGAAGCGCGGAACTCTGGATGGTCGAGCCCGTGGAACTCAAACTCGCGGACATTGGCGAGCATGCCGTCTATCTCTCCGACGGCAGCCATGATGCAGACGTGACCGCCGAACTCGTTTACGTAGGCGACGCCTCGGTCGAAAGTTTGAAAGGCCTGGACGTGACAGGCAAGATCGTCTTGACCAGCGCAAATCCCGGAGCAGCGGTGCAAAACGCCGTCTATGCTCGGGGCGCGGTCGGGGTCGTTAGCTACACTACCTCCGAAAGCAAAAGCGCGCTGGACTTCCCCGATCAAATTGCGTGGACGCGCATTGGTGTGACGCCGCCGGAAGGCAAGAAAGGAACTTTCGCCTTCGCCCTGCCGCCGCGCAAAGGCGATACGCTGCGCCGCATTCTCGCGACCGATTCCATGCAGGATCTCTTCGGCACGGGCAAACGCACCAAGGGTGGACGCATCGTGCTGAAAGCGAAGGTTGACACCGAGATCACGCCTGCGCCCGGCCGTACCGGCTTTGTTGAAGGCTGGATTCGGGGAAGCTCCGTACACGATCAGCAGATAATTCTCACGGCGCACCTGCAAGAGGAACAGGGTTCGGCCAACGACGATGGTAGCGGTTGCGGCAATCTTCTGGAACTCGCGCGTACCTTCAGCAAACTGATCGCCGAGGGCAAGATGGCGCGTCCCGCGCGCGACATTCGTTTCTGGTGGACGGATGAAATCTATTCTGAGTATCGCTATTTCCAGGACAATCCCGAAGAGCCGAAGAAGTTTCTGGCAAACGTGCATCAGGACATGACCGGCGCAAATCAGGCTTTGGGCAGCCGAGTCCAGCACCTCATTTTCGCGCCCCACTCGCGCACGTCTTACCTCGACGCCATCTTTGAATCCGTCGGCACTTATCTCATCAACACCAACAACGGTTTTCTCGCAGCCAGCCGACAGGGCGGGTTACCGCGCCCGCACACGCGGCCGCTCTATTCGACACGCGGTTCACGTCAAGGCTACAACGCGCGCTTTGTGCCCTGGTTTGGTTCGTCCGACCACATGACTTTTCTTGATGGTCCCATCAACACGCCCGCCGTGGCCCTGATAAATTGGGACGACGACTATATTCACTCGTCCGACGACGATATCGACAAGATCGATCAAACTCAACTGCGGCGTAATAACTTCCTGATTGGCTCCATCGCATATTTCCTTTCAAAGGCCACCGAGAACGACGTGCCAACTCTCGCAGCGGAAACTTACGCACAGGGAACGAAACGGCTGGCCAACGATCTGCGAGTAGCAATGAGCTTGTTGAAGGAGGGAAGTGCCGCAGGCGATAACTGGAAAGAGGCGAACCACGTAATCGAACAGGGCGTCTTACGCGAGCAGCATGCTCTCAACACCATCCGCGTCTTCACTACGCCCGGCAGTAAAGCTGCCGCTTCGATCAATGAACTGAATGCCAACATGAAACGCAACGGCGTGCAGTTGAGGGTAGATCTGGAAACTTACTATGCTCAGTTGCGCGGCGCTCGTCCCGCACCAGTCAAATTAGGTGTCGAAGAAACCGCCGCAATGAAAAAGATTCCTCGCAACGTCGCTTCAATCAAAGACTATTTCGACAACCGCGACAAGGTTCGCTTTCGCAGTAACCTTCACGGCCTGATGCGCGATGAAGTTTTCAACTTCGTCGACGGCCAACGCAGCTACTACGACATTTACAAAGCCGTCTACGCCGAAGCGGCCGCGGCTGGCTCGTGGTACTACGGCACCGTCAGTCTTGAGGATGTCGTTGGATTGCTGGACGCGGCTGTCCAGGCCCAGGCATTGAGCTTGAAGTAGACTAGAACCTATGACTAAGGGCAAGGGGCGTTACATCATCAGGCGCACCGCGCACGGGTTAGGTTTATTTACCTTACAACCCATCCCAGCCGGAACCCGGATTATCGAGTACACCGGACCTCTCATCTCAAACGAAGAGGTAGATAAGAGGCCCACTGGCAAGTACTTCTTTGGCGTCAATTCCAAGTGGTCCGTTGACGGCACACCCCGCAGCAATCTCGCCCGCTACATAAACCATTCGTGCAGACCGAATGCCGAAGCAATAATTTCTGGTCGCCGCGTATGGATATGGTCGAAGAGGGCAATCAAAGCTGGGGAGGAACTGAGCTACCACTACGGCAGAGAGTATTTTGATGTTCATATCAAGCCGGCCGGCTGCAAGTGTTCAAAGTGCACAGAGAAGTAGGCTCAAGACCCGTAATCCCTCCTTCCTGACTGCCTTTTCGGTTCCGAAATGCTAATTCCGGAAATGAAAACAGCACGTTGAGTCGGCGCACAACCGGCACTCTTAAAGAGTCGTGACTGACCAGTCTTGCCCAGTCTTTTTATTGCAATCCCCTTGTATTTACACAAAGCCGCGCTAACGGCGTCTTCAAATGGTAGGATAGTTCCCTCTCCCACCCTCACGAAATCTAACTAAGGGCGAAAGGTAGAAAAGCACGGAGGTACGTATGAACAACGAAAGATTGGGCAAAATCATTTTCACGACAGTTTTATGTATTCTGGTCGCTGGCCTGACGACTTCAGTCTTCGGACAGGGGCGTGGCCGTGGCGGTGGCGGCGGGCAAGGGTCGGGCGGTGGCGGCGGGAGCAACGCCGGCGGACCTCCTCCGGGAGCGGGAGTTGACCGAGGGTTGGGCAATGCTTCAGAGCGTTCAGAAGGACGATCTGATCGAGGTCTGGCTACGGCTTCGGAGAAGTCTCGAGGACGCTCCGATGCCGGACTAGAGAAGGCGCGGGTTGCCAGTAACAATCTACGTCACGCGGATGAAGACTTGAGACGCCATCCGGGAATTGCACGGACTCTGCGCACAAACGCCAACGATCTGAGGAGTGGTTATCAGGCAGCCCTGGAGACCAACCCCAATTTGAAGTTTGGCCACTTTGTATCCGCGACGCGCGTTGCCCAAAATCTCGGCTCGCGGCATCCAGCTATTACTCGTGCGGCTATTCTGAACGGACTTGCGTCAGGAAGAAGTCTTGGCCAAACGTTGCAGGATCTGGGACTGAGCGAGCATGAGGCGAACGAGGCAAGAAAACGGGCTGACCGCGAGATAAAGCGCGGCATCAGATAATTGAGCATCAATTCGCACTGGGTAAGCTTGAATGGTCCGCGCTTGGCGCGGGCCATTTTTTAGCCGTGCGCCCTGCGGGGCACTCTTACTAGTACGAAAGTTTGGTAGTGCTGTAATTGTGGGATGGAAAGTGGTCTAACAGGTCACATCTGGACGTTGAGAGAATTATTGGCCAGCTAAGGGCTGGACTCCATCACTGAGAACGTTGGGTTGGTTGAGATTGTGGCGTCGGCTGTTGGGCGGCTCTTACAAAGACTATCGGTCCAGAGGTAGTAACTCCTTTTCCTTCCTGAACTGTGACCGATTGGTTGGGTTTAATATCCGTCACGGTTTCCTTGTGGCCACTCGGCCAGGTAATCTCCAAACTAAGTGTCATTCCTTCCTGAGGTGTTCCTAGTCCGAATGTGAGTGGCAATTCACTTTGGGAACAGTAACTTGACCCGGTTCGGACCATGCCGGAAAGATTCGCGCCCTTGGAAGTCTTCACCCTGAGTTTGGCGCCAATTCCATCGTGGTTAGATTTGGTGCCGATGGTCCTAACCCGTAGCAGGTCATTCTGATTCGCGTTCTCGTTTCTTAGCAGGCGAGCGGGCCCGTTGTTGGCGGTAATTAACAGATCAAGGTCCCCGTCGTTATCGAAATCACCGTAAGCGGCGCCGCGGCCAACGACGGCCCGCTGCAATGCCCGTCCCAGCTTCGCAGTCGCTTCCTCAAATCTCTTTTTGCCCCGATTGCGAAATAGATGTGGCGGCTGCGCATATTTGACGTTGGGCTGCACCACGCTAATGTCATCAGAAACATGTCCATTGGCCGCGAAAATATCCAGCAGCCCGTCAAGATCGTAATCGAAAAAAAAGCAGGCGAAGGTCAGCGACTGCGCAGACATCTTACCGATTCCTGACTTGGATGCCTCGTCGGTAAAGAGACCTGAGCCGTCGTTGTGGTAGAGGGCCATGCTTTCATTTGTAAAATTTCCGATCACGATGCTCTGCCGGCCCGAACCGTCATAGTCGGCCGCGTCGACGCCCATTCCAGCACGCGCGGTACCCGCCTCGCTGAAGGCCACGCCGGCAGTGAGGCCCTGATCGGTGAAAGTGCCGTCGTGGTTATTGCGATAAAGTTTATTCGGCTCGGTGTCATTAGCCACAAAGAAGTCGAGCCAGCCGTCGTTGTCGAAATCCAGCAATGCTACTCCCAATGATTTACTCGAAGGGTCGTTAAGCCCGGCGCGCTGGGTCACATTTTCGAAAGTGCCGTTGCCGCGATTGTGATAAAGGGTCGCACTTTGTCCTTTATAAGATTGCGGCGTGCAGTAGGACTTGTTCTTGCTGTCAAGGGTGCAAAACTGGTCCGTGGCCACCGACCATTCGACATAGTTGCCAACGAAGAGATCGAGTTTGCCGTCGTTGTCGTAGTCGAGCCATGCCGCGCTGGTAGAGAAGCCTGGGTCACCGACACCGGTTCGGGCCGTCACATCGGCGAACTTGCCGTTCCCGAGGTTACGGAAAAGGTGATTAGGACCAAGGCAGGTGATGTAGATATCGTCGTGGCCATCATTATCGTAATCGGCCACGGCGACACCGATGCCATACATTTCTATCGCGAGGCCAGCCGGCCCGGTCACGTCCGTAAAGGTACCGTCTTTGTTGTTGTGATAAAGAGCAAGAAAAGATTTGCGTTTTTTGGATTCGGGCCAGTCCATCGAATTGACGAGGAGGATGTCTTGCCAGCCATCATTATCGTAGTCGAGAAAAGCACAACCCGCGCCAATGGTCTCAGGCAAATACTTTTTTCCAAAGGCGCCACTGTTGTGCTTGAAGCGGATTCCAGCCTGGGCCGTCACATCGGCGAACTCAATTGGTCCCGAAGGACGGACGGGAGTGGGACTCGGGGTTGGCGACGGTGTGACGGCTACTTCGCTCGTCTGGACCACGGACGGCGCATTAGAGGGCGACTCTTTGCACGCTGAAAATAGGAAGGCTAGATAAACCAGCAGGCAGTAAGTCACCCAGCTTTGTCGCATTACTATGAGTTTTCTCCTTGTGGAATCTGCGAGCAACTGTGTCAAAACTCAGCGATCCAGGACGGCTCAAGCCTCGATAATTTGCAGGTCAGGAAGGGTGGCTTGCCCCCGCTCGAGCCCCGATTGGGTCAGCTTTCAACTTACAGGACCACCGCTCAGGCCTGAGTCTTTCAGTTAGAAAGACTCTTTCCCCTACCAGGGTAATATGCCCGTTTAGATATTATCCAACCACTCGCGCCGTTGGCGCTCGAGCGGGGGCAAGCCACCCTT
>CAZVHN010000753.1:0-7986 GCA_964626895.1 uncultured Chloracidobacterium sp.
GAGTTGTACGCCAATCACACTTTCCTCGGCGCCAACGCGTACGGCATTGAGGCTGGGGCCGAGACTTATTTCGGCAAACAGGCGAAGAACCTGACGATCGGCGAGGCCGCCCTCCTAGCAGGTGTTCCCAAAGCACCAAGCGAATATTCACCGACGGCTAACGCCGTGAAAGCGAAAGAGCGAAGGGATCTGGTTTTGGACCTGATGGCTAAGCACGGGTTCGCCACTCAAGCCCAAGTCGATGCCGCAAAAGCTAATCCCATTCAGCTTGCCGACACGGCCTATTACCAATCCCAACCGCGTTCAAGCCCGTTCGATTACCCGGTGGAGCACGTCAGACAGGATCTGGAGGACAAGTACACGACCCGAGTGGCCCAGGGCGGGTTATCGGTCTACACCACGATTAATGTCGAAGCTCAGAAACAGGCTTATGAGGTTGTACGTGCTGGTCTCAGACGTTACGACCGGGGTCGGGGATGGCGTTCGAGCTACACGATGATTCCGACCTCCGCAGACAACGGCGCAGGTCCGCCGGCGCAACAAGAATTAAGTAACTTCAAACACCCGGACTGGCACGGCAACGACTACCAGGAGGGCCGCTTCCTGATGGGCCTGGTGATGAAGGTCGATCGTGCAAAGAACGAGGCGACAGTGCGGTTCGGTAATTACACAGCCACGGTTACCCCTGCAGAGATGGGCTGGGGACGCCGGCAACCAAGAGATGAATTTAAGGCTGGGTACCTCGGTGAGTTTGAGATTAAAGAGGTGGACAAAAAAACGCGGCGGTTAAAAGTCGATCTCTCCCAGGTTCCCGCGGTCCAGGGCGCGATGATGACTCTCAACGCAAAGACCGGCGAAGTCGTTACCATGGTTGGAGGGTACGACTTCTATAGTACCAGCAAGTTTAATAACGCAACTCAGGCATATCGTCAGACTGGATCGTGTTTCAAACCATTCATCTATACGGCTGCGGTTGAATGGGGTATGACCCCTGACACTCCTGTCAGCGGTGCACCGATTAGCATCGGCTCCTGGAATCCACACAATTACGACGGCTCGCTAGGTAACGGCGACTTGCCTCTGAAAATCGCGTTGGCGAAATCGATGAACATCCCGGCAGTCCACCTGCTGCAAACCGTCGGCATCCAAACCGGAGCCCAGATGGTGCGGCGCTTCGGCATAAAAGTTCCGATGGCACCTTATCTGCCTTCCGCACTCGGCGCGACTGAAGTGCCCCTGGATCAAATGGTCTCGGCCTACTCTGCTTTTCCCAATAAGGGTATCCGCGTTGAGCCACACATGATTCGTCGGGTGTTGGATCGCGATGGCGCAGTCCTGGAGGAGTGGGAAAAGACTACATACAAAGTGATGAACGAGTATGTAGCGTTGACGATGGTTTCGATGATGCGCGGCGCGGTGGAATTTGGCACTGCGACCGCCGCCCAGTCGGTTGGAGTTCCGCTGGCCGGCAAGACCGGTACTGTCAATGATCACACGGACGTCTGGTTTATTGGCTACACGCCAACATACGTGACAGGCGTTTGGATGGGATATCCGGGTAGGAAGAAGGATCTCGGAAGCGGGATGACCGGCGGAGTTGGCGCTTTACCTTTCTTCGTCGCTTTCATGAAGCCCTTCCTTAAGGATAAACCTAAGGAGAACTTCGATAAGGCACCGTCGATGCCTGAAGACATGAGAGAGCTCTTCCGTCAGCGCCAGCGTGAACTAGCAGCTGAACGAGCCCAACTCTCCGCAGATGCCGAAACTGAAGGAGGCGATGAAAGTACGGAAACGAAGACCGATACCGAACCGAAGTTAGAGCAAGTAACACTGCCTCCGCCACCAAAGACGGAGGATCAACCCGCCGTAGCGCCTCCAAAGTCTGAAACGTCTGCGCCAAAAGCCGAAGCACCGCCACCAACTACGCGCCCGCGCGAGGTAGAACCTCAGAAGAAGAAGGGTAAAAAAGGAGAAGACGAGCCCTGACTCAAGGATGAAGGATGAAGGCGGAATAACTTCCAAGTCTCCACCAATCTCTAACCTCACATGGACCGAGATCTCAAAGAACGCACTAAGCAATTCGCCCTTAGAATCATCAAACTGTATCTAGCACTTCCTGGCAGGGGCTTAACCCAGGTGTTAGGAACGCCGATCCTAAGAGCGGGGACTTTTGTTGGAGCACACTATCGGGAGGCACAACGAGCAAAATCAAATCCCGACTTCATCAGCAAGATTGAGGGAGCGCTCCAAGAGCTAGATGAAACGATATATTGGCTTGAGCTTCTATCGGATTCAGGTGTTATGGTTCCCAAAAGATTGGAGGGCTTGCGCCAAGAAGCAGAAGAGCTATTGAAGATCCTGGTTACGATTGCAAGAAAAGTAAAGAACCGGCCGAAAGTGAAGAAGATATAGACACGTAAACTGATCTGCGGAATGGAACTGAGGCAGAACGATTCCTAATCATCCTTCCGCCTTCATCCTTAAACTAACTTGTCCAGGGTATGTGGCAGCATCTTTCGCCACCACGGCCAGTCGTGATTAACGTCGGATCCCCAAAGATCCAGCGTGTGAGGGATTCCCTTCGAGTTTAGAATGTCAGAGAGATGGCGACTGCGCTCGGGCGCCTCGTATGCACCTTGACCGGACATGATGAAGATAGCGTCGGCTCTTCGCAGCAGCGGTAGATGGTAGGCGTCATCCAGATTTGGTAGGTAGTCAGCCGGATTGTTGTAGTAAACGTTATCGTCGTAGAAGTCTTTGAGGTAGGACCTCACATCATAACTGCCACTCATGGCAATCACACCGCGAACCTGATCCGGATGTTTGAAGTAGGCATTGGCCGCCAGAAAGGCGCCGAGACTCGCGCCCGTGGTGAGTGGCTTCGCATCTGCCTGGCCAGTGTCTGTTCGAATTGCGGGCAGTACTTCATCCACGATGTAGCGGTCGAAACGCGTCAGGAGTTCGGCCTTTAAATGCGGCGGCATCTGTTCATTAAGAAGGCTGTAACGATTCACGCTATTGATTGAATAAGCACGAATCCGTCCTCCTTCGATATGCGGCCTTATGGCGTCAACCAGATGAAACCGTTCGTGCTCGAGATAGTCGGCAGCGGCCGTGGGCAACATCAAGAGTGGATATCCGGCATGCCCATAAGCCACGAGTGGCATTTCCATATTCAAGTTGGGACTAAACCAGGCTGTGGTCCTGCGTTCCATATAGACCTTTCCGAAGTGACATCAGGGAGAAGATGGCCGAGCTTTGTACGTTATGGTTTTGGTAGTGGGAGATATTCTCGCAGTTCAGTGCACAGCGCAAGCCGAGGCGTCTCTCCATCTCCCCATCCAACCTTAGCAAATTTGCAAGTAAGGAAGGTGGGCAAAGCGCAGCGCGCCCCCGCTTCAGGGTAGCGTAGCGTCATCAACTTTAGCTTTCTTCAAGACTACGCCGGACTGAGTCAGCACAAGAATCGAGCGGTTTTTGTGAGCCTAGCGAAAGACGCTACGCTGGAGCGGGGGCGCGCTGCGCTTGCCCACCTTCCCAACCTGCAAAATTTCCTCACCTTGAGGGGTCAGTTCCAGGTTGAGTGCTAAAGCATCTGAAGTTCCGGGCCCCGTTTGTCGTCCGCGATGCGGATTGACCAACGCGATTATGAGAATATGACACTACCTAAAAACATACCTCTGCTTGACGCTCACTACCCGGTCTGCTATAAAAACCGCTTCGCGCCCTGTGCATAGTTTGACACTATGTGAGGGCGTTTATTCCGCAGTAGCTCAATGGCAGAGCATTCGGCTGTTAACCGAAGGGTTGTAGGTTCGAGTCCTACCTGCGGAGCCAAATAGGACGAAGGTCGCTGGAATTAGCTCCGGCGGCCTTTTCGTTTTGCCAGGCAGTGTTCGTAACGGCAAGAAGATCAAAGGGTTGGCGGAATGTAGCAGTCAGTGTTCCGTGCTTCCATGTTGAGTTCGAACACACGAAATCCAACAGTCGACGCTTTTCGCTTGGATTCTGCTTTTTGAATAAGAAATAGGCCTTTCTAGCGAGTTCGAGTAGCCGCACGCCATCGTCCACGTAGTTATCATTCGCGTTTTGATGTTCGTTCTTTTGGTCCATCAAGCGCTTCTGTGCTTGCCGCCACTCTTGCGCTTTGCGCTCAAAGAAAGCGGGTTCAATGAAACCATCGAGCCGATCTTCGTAAAGCTTATCAAGACGGTTCTGGATCTTGCTGTGCTCCGCTCGCAGTCGCGCGATCGCCTCATCCCTGAAGCGCTTCTCATCTGCATGGCTTTGGTGTAAGGCTTCGCTCACCCAGTCCATGACTTCATCGTCAAAGACGAGACCTTTCAGCAAGTCCCCAAAGCACTCTTCCAGTACTTCCTCGCGAGTGTAGGGTTCCGAGCATTTCCCCTTGTTGCCGGTGCAGTGATAGTAAACGTACTTGCCCTTCTTCCTCTCGGCTACCAGAGCACAGCCGCAGTGTCCGCAATTAACTAACCCTGAGTAAGCAAACTCGTGCTTGGCCACTTTCTGCTTGGTCGTGAAACGCCCGTCGAGGACTTGCTGCACGCGAGCAAAAAGTTCTGCTGAGATCAACGGCTGATGACTGCCCCGATATGTCTTGCCATTCCAATCGAAGTCACCCGTATAGATTCGTTGGCGTAGAACGTTATTGATGTTGGATTTTGATATTTCATTGACATTGAAACCGCTAAGAGACCCGGCCGGCCCGGCTTCGACAAAATGGTCAAATTCCTTAAGCGCTCTCCGTCAGTGCGGGTGCTGATAGTGGAGAGAGCAGACTGGACCTACCGAACGATGGAAGGATCAAGTTTTTGAGCACACCCCAGGAATGACCGCCAAGCTGCCGACAGATCTGTCAGCGCAAATACCCGTCTCAGGGTGCCAAACCTACCGCTAATAATCCGACCGAAGTTCAGTTTTGGAATTTACTCAGGAGGCAATTAGTCGATGCGAGTATTCGTCGCAGTTCAGCCAACCCCGCGCTCAGGCGCGAGCAGCCTGAGCCGATACATTGCGCAGTCGAAAGTAGACCGTGATCGAGAACAGGTGGACGAGAAGGGGTCGCGCCCACTGTTCTCCGAGCGGGAAGATGATCTTACTTACAGCGAAGCCGACCGCATCCTGAACCCAACTAGTGGAGAGTTGGAGAAGGAGGATGTTATTCACGTTGTCATCTCGCCGGAGCGGGGATCGTTCGAGCGCGCAGGGGAAACGGATGAAGAACGGAAGAAAACTTTTCGGGAGGCTATCCGAGCTGCCGTGCATAAAATGGCGCGGGAACTCAAAGTCAGATACCTCAACTGGATTGGAGGCCTGCACGGCAACACGCGCACGCCGCATGGCCATCTTGCAGTAAGCCGGTGGGCGATCGACGAAAAGACGGGAAAGCTCGTTTACATCAAACATCTCCCGGAATCATTGCTCCCCCGCAATCGCGAAGGGCCGGATGGAACAAAACGATTTTCAACGGGAAAGATTGCCGAGGTTTTTGCACGCGCCTTGAACCTCCGGGGAAAGCCCGTGCGCTTTGTTCAGGTGCAAGACCGCGAGAGTGGTATCGAAATATCCCGGTCGGTATTGTCTCCTTACTCGTTGATGCTGCGCGAGCCAACGCCTCAGGAGCGCGTCGTCGGACGATGGATCGAGGCGGAACTCACTCTCGCGCGTGCGGTAGGTGAAGGAGTCAGCGGGCGAGAGGACCTAACTAGAGAGTGTATCGAATTGAGGGGTCTCGTGGCCGAGCTTGACGCGGGGGCTCACGCTCAAGGCGTGCGGCCAACGGCCGGATACGTCGAACCGGAAAGACTGGAAGAGTTGATCAGAGGCAACCTTGGGGCACTCAGCGTTAACGTCTTTACCGAACGACCGCATGGGCAGGCAGAGAGGTATGTCGAGAGGATAATTGGAGAACCAGAGACCAGCGCAGCTAAAGAGATTTTAGCGGTCCCGCCGCCTCTCAAGCCGGGCGAGGTCAAAGTTCCCGTGTTGACTCCCCCGCCGATCAGGGAGCCATCGCCAGCGAATGCAGGGCCGCTGAAATTCACCAGGCCGAGGGAAGACGCACGAGACAAGGTCGAAGTCACGCCGAGAGTTGCGACGACAACACTCGCGGAGATGCGCAGTCACATAGTTCTAAGCAGAATCCCCGACGCAGCAATCGACAAAGCTAGTGAGGCGCGCGAAGCGATCAAAGGGCATGAGGGTGGAGCCCACCAAGTGGGCACTAAGGAAGGAGCACAATCAGTTGAGCTGCTTGCCAAACTCACCCCGCCAATTCCCACCATCCCATCGCGTACGGAACGAGCTCCATTGGATGCGGGTAATTCCGCTGGAAAGCTCGCGGCCACGAAGGAACCTCTAAGGGAGTCGCGCCTAAACGATGAAGAGCTTGGCCGGCTGGCCCACGACGTGCGGTTTAACCGTCTCTACATGGAACGCGAACGAGACGTTCTTGGGGCCGTCATTGGGAAGGAAGTCGAGCAGCTACAATCAAGCGGGGATCGCGATTGCACCAAGACCGTGGCGGCGCTAGAACCACTATATTACTTCGAGTCGAGGGTGCGCGAGGCGATCCTATTGGACCACATTTATGACGATGCCCGACAGAAGCGTAAGATCCCGACCCAGCGGCTTAGCGACACTCAAGAGGACTTGCTCAAAGGACGCGATTCATGGCAAACGACGCTGCTGAAGAATTCGTTACCTGGCGAGAAGGAGTACGCTAAAGAACAACTACTTGCTGTCGCGTCTCTTGCTGACCCGAGCCGAGTCAAAATGTACAACAAGAATCAGGAGGAGCAACGTGCGTTAGCCGGTCTTGTCCGAGATCGTGAGAAACAAACAATTGCCTCCCGCGATAGTGAACGACCTACGGCACAAACCTTAGGGCATGATTCGCATTCAACCATCATCGCCGCCTTACCGGGAAAAGAAGCCGCACCATCTCAGGCACTGGTCGAGCAGGTCATTGAGCTGATCCTATAACTTCTATAAACTACTGGCCGTGCGGCGGAACAACTTGTCCGCCTCACTGCTTGGAAGGGAGCCCGGCTTAACGGGTACCAAATCGAATAGGAGAACCGAACTGTGGCTTTCACCGTTCAAACTGAAGAGCCTCCACTCCGTGAAGATGCGACCGGCGCCCTGCGCGTCGGCAAATCGCGTGTTCTTCTGGAACTAGTCGTTCGCGCGTTCCATGACGGCGCCACGCCAGAGACAATCGTGCTGCGATACTCCACACTGGCACTCCCCGACGTGTACGCCGTCCTTGCCTACTATTTACGCCATCCGAATGAGGTCGAGGAGTACTTAGCCAAACGCGAGCAGAAGGCCGAAGAAGTTCAGCAACGAATTGAGAGTCAGCAGGGCGACTTAAGCGAAATCCGCGCTCGCCTGCTCACCCAGCGACAGGCGTGAGGACAAGACATGTTGCGACTGCCGGCCGATGAGAACTTCAACGGCGACATCGTGCGCGCATTGCTGTTGCGCCAACCGGACCTCGACATTGTTCGCGTTCAAGACGTTGGCCTTGCTGGTGTATGTGACCTAGACATCTTGGCCCGGGCCGCCAAGAACGATTCGGATTATTCTCACGCACGACCGAGCGACCTCGCCCGATTACGCATATGAACGCTTGGCCGCAGGCAAGAGCACGCCTGGCGTTTTCGTCCTGAATGACCGGGTTCCCAGTTGGGGGCGCGATCCGCGAGGTCCTGCTAATGGTTGCATGCAGCGAGCAACCGGAATGGAGAGACCGCGTCGTTCACCTGCCTTTGTGAAACTCTAGATCTAGATTAGTTCGCTTGCCGTCCGCTCCACGGACGAATTGAGTAGCCGGTCCCAACCACCGGATCAGACAACCGTCATCTCTATATGGACGCACAAGAATCAGAGTTACGCGAATTGGAAGCTTTCATGATTAACCAGCTCGAAATACTTCGAGCGGTTGTCTATTTCATGAAAGAT
>CAZVHN010000754.1:0-2687 GCA_964626895.1 uncultured Chloracidobacterium sp.
AGAATATGATCAAGCTTGACGGGGAGCTTATTCCAAAACCTGATCCCGCTAGCCAGCTTCTGCGCATTGCCAACCCTACTGAGATCTTGCGGCCGCCGGCGGCTGACACGATCAACTATGGCTTCCTGCAAAGCACCGACACGCAGAAGGCGCTTTTCCTGACACCCTCGTTTGCCCTGAACAATAAGAGACTTCTCAGCAAGACGCCGCCGTTATTTGCCGACGCCTTCCGTCTGGTCAATTCCAAAGCCGTCTTCCCCAACATCAAGGAGGTCGGCGCTAAAAAGTATGGCGAAGCCATCGCTCTCCTCAGAGACATGAACGGGGTTCCCCAATTTCCACCGCTCGCCCTGCAGGACGGTACCGATAAGGTGATGGAGTTGATGGACATCAACCAACTGGGAGAACAAGGGTACAAGTTCAAGAAGGTTGCTGAGTTTCCGCTTCCCGACCATTGGGATCTCATCAACATTGGAGACTCATTCAGAATCTACATTGAGTACAAGGCATCTGACGACCCCGGTGGCGCCGGCAAACTTAACTTCGATGTGGACTCGTTTGCCGCTAACGTCGCCGACAAATGGAAGAGCCGCATGGCCAACGTGTCGTTGGTAGTGGATCTCGGTCCTATCGATAGATTGATCACTATCAAGGGAAACTGGGACGCTAAGAAAGGTTCGGAGGCATCATTTGGTGGCGGCGGAGCGGGTGAAGTGCCTAGTCCGCAGATCAAGTTTTCCGACAAGCTCCAACCAATCATGGACATTCTCGAACTCCTACAAAGTCTTTCAGGAGGAGATTACGCGGGCGCGGTCGGCAAAGGCGTCAAGCTGGCAATGAGTAATAAGGCAGGCGCCTGGGAGTACAAATTCGAAGCGTCGAAAGAGATTCCGGTGCTGCGCTTCCCGCCCGGTTTGCTCTACAACGATCCCAACCAGCCTCTCAAGTTGGAAGCCGGGTTGAAGCTGAGTGCTTATTTCAATTCGGCACTGATGGTGACCACCGACGCCAAACAGCTGTTACCGTCGGCCGGAGGTTCCCTCGGTTTCTACGGCCGGCTGTCAATAATGTGTGTGTCCCTTTCGATTGCCACCGTGTATGCGGTTGGTCAAGCCAATCTCGACTTCGGCGCTGACACCAAAACCGGTCCTTTCCTGAAGATGAAGTTTGGTTTCGGCGCGCAGATTGTTGTAGGTCTGCCCGTAATAGCAAACGTCAGCCTCCTCTTCATGGTTGGGGTGGAAATCTATCTGGATTCGCAGAAACTCCGCGTCAGCGGTTTTCTATTGTTCCAGGGCCACGCCGACGTCCTCGGAGGCCTGGTTTCAGTAACGATCACTATCGAGGCCAAGGGCACAGTCGAGAGAAACGACGCTGAAGACAGGACTGACCTGGCAGCGCAGGTCACCTTCGCACTGGAGATCGAGGTCTTTTGGATTATCGACATCACCATCGAAGAGTCGTGGGAAGAGAGCAGGCAGATAGCTTAATAGACTGATCCGCAAAGAAAGCAGGTGCTCACATGAAGGATGAAACAAGATTCACATTGCTCCCGTTCCCTCAGTCCTACGACGGTGGTACGCAATTGAATCTCCGACTCGTTGTGCTGCCGCGCAATCAGAACCCTTTGAGACCAGCAATCGAGCCGGTGACGCCTGGCGTCGTGCCGTTTGCGGAAGCCCAGTTTTCATTCGCAGCGCAGATCATCAGCGGGCTGAACAATTTTCCTTACGACCAGCTCACTCATGCCACCAGACCGCTGCCAATCGTTGTGCCCGCAATCGCGAAGGATCTTTTTCTGGCGCTTAAAGAGAACTTCAAAATTAGCGACCCTGATCGAGGAAACGATGCGCTGGAGACCGGCGTCAAGGCGACCGAGGCAAAGCCGCCCGAGCAGCTTCCGATAATGAAGTACCTGCCACTGAGCTACCGGCAAGCTTTCAACTTTACGACTCCGCGAATACGCAATGCAGTAACCGACGACAGTTACCGTTGTGCGGTGCGCGACGCGGCCCCGGTGCCGGGATTCAAGCGCAGCGAGGACAAAATCAGTTGGGGGAAAGTTTTTGCGTACGCGCTGCGGCAGCGTTTGTTGGCCGAACAGTTAGGGATGGTCTATGACACCAACGTTGAAATCAACGCCGCGGATTTTGCTCAGGGAGGGTGGATCTACGTCGATCTGGCTGCCGGTAGCGACTATCGTGCGCGGCAACAGTCTCACCCCTGGTTTATTAGAAGGTATGCAGCCCGCATTCCCGCGCTCAAAGAAAATGACGATCGGCAGATATTTGCACCGCTGCTCTTTCCAGTGCTCTTCAAGGAAAACCCTGGTGACCCGGATCCGGATCCCGATGGCAACTACGACGAGTTGTTCATCGAGGCCGCCGAATACGACGATGGCTTCGCCAAGATCGTGCACGCTCGGCAGCCCCACAGCCGGGACCTACTCGCGGAGGAAAGCGACGGCGCACATCCCGTGAAAGACATCGGCATACGTCTAGGTTGGGACGACGAACAAATTCTTATCTGGTATTTGCGCCAGTTGACCGCAGACCCGTCAGTGAAGGACCCGACCAAACGTCTCGACGCGCCTCTGGGAGTATTCGGTTATGCCGTCGACGCGCGCGAGGTTGCAGATCCCTCAAATCCCTGGAACTCTTTGAATGCAGTTGTAAGCAAACAGGCAT
>CAZVHN010000755.1:0-3342 GCA_964626895.1 uncultured Chloracidobacterium sp.
CCTTAGGCACTGCGCGAGACCGCTATTCAACGGTACATCGCCTCAGGCCTATCACTGCGGTCAGCCTGTCTTTGATCCGAAAAATGGTCACGATTTTCGCGTGACGACCAAGATTTTCTTCCTCCGACTGTTGCTAGCCACTTCCTCGGTGCAAAAATCCGAAGCATGATTATCACCACCGGAAAAGTTCAGAATGGCGTGATTCAACTCGACGCGCAGAACCTCCCCGATGGTGCGACGGTCACGGTGTTGGCGCACGAGGGTGACGAAAGTTTTGAGCTGGACGCGTTGAGGAAGCGGAATTGTTAGCGGCCATCGCTGAAGCCAACCGGGGTGATTTTGTGGATAGCACTTCAATGTTCAGAAACAGAGGACAAGATGTCTGAAGCACTTCTTCCAACTCCTCCAGGGTTTAATGATCTAACTCTCCACAGCAAGAGAACGACACGTCTCCCTCAAATTAGGTCTTACGGTTTTTTGCGTTGGCTGCTCCTTGCTGGTTTGCCTTTTAACTCGACCAAGATCGCCTCGAAGGGCTGATCGCTCAAATTCTCAGGTAAATGCTTTTCCGCTGGAGCCGATCTAGTCTCTCCAGCCGTCCCCGGTCTGTCCTCCGTCTTTCCGTTGGCGAGATGAAATCTAGCGTTCATGTCAGTCAACAGAATGACTACACCCGCAGGATGCCAGTGCATCACAGACTTCTCGTTTGGGCCGTACCTGACGCGCAGCACTCGCACTCGGGCATTTTCAAACTCAACGGTGTAGTGCTTTGGGTCTACTTTGACCGGGTCTTGTGCCAGAGCACTGATGGCGGTTAAGCACAAGAAGCAAAGTAGTAAACAGATGTGTTTCATGATAAGGAACTCCTCAGAGATAGGATAGGTAAAGCATGGCGCTTCTTATTCCAATTGGAAGGTGATGTCAATCGTTATTCTTCAACACTGTCGTTATTCTTCAACACGTTCTATTTTGCACACAGATTCTTTCGACAAGATGTTGTCTAACGACTTGCGCTTCTGCTGCAGGGACCTGTTGAGGCCACCCACGCCAGCCAAAGATACTCGGCGGTGTGGCATCTCTGGAGCTGAGTTTTCAAACGTGAGCCTCCACGGGATAAGCCCGTGGCATCCTACCTCCGCCTTACTAGCAGGGTGCTGAAAAACAGATTTGGAGTGCGGCGATCAGGAACGACAGCAGAATTCCAAAATGAGAACATGCGGCAAACTACCGCAGGGGTATACAAAGGTTCGAGGACAACGACGGGGCGGATAATAGGACAACAATCGTGTAGTAATTCTTCTTAGTTGTTGCCCGAGTGTGGGCAGTGTGTCTATCATCAGGGAAACAGAATCCTCAATGAAAGTCGCCATCTTCAGCACCAAGCGTTATGACCAAAAGTTCCTGACCACGACCAATGTGGCCTATGGACATGATCTAGTGTTTTTCGAGCCGCGCCTGACATATGAAACAGTCGCGCTGGCAGCCGGATTCCCAGCCGTTTGTGTCTTTGTCAACGATCAGATGGGAGCAGAAGTGTTGCAGGCGCTTTCCGAGCAAGGAACGCAACTGATCGCCTTGCGCTGCGCCGGCTTCAACAACGTAGATCTAGCAATGGCGCAACACTTGGGCCTGACCGTCGTGCGCGTTCCGGCTTACTCGCCGCATGCGGTCGCCGAACATACGGTTGGTCTGATCCTGACGCTCAATCGCGGGATTCATCGCGCGTATGCGCGCGTGCGTGAAGGTAATTTTGCTCTCGACGGGTTACTGGGATTCGATCTGTATGGTCGAACAATTGGGATTATCGGTACCGGACAGATTGGAACGGTCGTGGCCCGCATTATGAACGGATTCGGCTGTTCCTTGCTGGGGCATGATCCTTTCCCTAATCCCGAATGCAGCGAGCTCAAGGTGAAGTACGTTTCTTTGCCTGAACTCTTTGTGGCTGCCGACGTCATCACTCTGCACTGCCCGCTGACGCCGGAGACGCACCATTTGATCAATGCACACACGGTGAGGCAGCTGAAGCACGGAGTCATGCTAATCAATACTGGCCGCGGCGCACTGATTGATACTCAAGCTGTGATTGAGGCGTTGAAGGCCGGGGTCATCGGCTGTCTTGGGCTGGACGTTTATGAGGAGGAAGCAGATCTCTTCTTTGAAGATCTGTCCGACCATGTGATCCAAGATGACGTCTTCGCGCGCCTGCTCACTTTTCCCAATGTCGTTATCACGGGTCATCAGGGATTCTTCACCGAACAGGCGTTGACAAACATCGCTGAGACGACGCTCGCAAACATCACGGCTTTCGAACGAGGCGAGGGAACGATGCATCAGGTCTCAGCCGAACAGTTTACTCGTCGTTAGAGACGCCACAGCAATCATGACGCTCCTGTTACCGAAGCGCTCGAGCTGATGGGGCGTGACGATGTCAACCAGTTGCCAGTGGTCCAAGATGGTCAGTTCGCGGGCATGATCTCGCGCGGCCACGTCCTGCGGCTGCTCCAAGCGCGCACCGAGTTGAACATGTAAATGAAGGGCTTCAGTGGCTATGGCGTTGAGCAAAAGTTCGCGTGCGCGAAAGAAACGAAAATACTCCTGGCCGCAGATGGTTCGAGGCGTTGTCCGTACCGCAGAACGGCGGCACGGTTGTTTCCGCAATCGATGCAGCAAAGATGCTTTCAGTTGTCGGCAATCCCAAATTGGAATCTGCTGCCAGTAAGGTCAACGAGAAGCTGCGCAGAATAATTGAAAGTTTGTGAAGCCGGCGCGGAAAGTCGCTGCCAGGAGATTTTAGGTCCAGCGAGGTCGTCGAAGCGAAACACCCCACTCGTTGCTGACACCTTCGCTCGGCGAGCTGTCGGCACCCGTGTTTTTCGCGCGCCGCGTGTCGAAGTTGTTACTCAAGTTCGCGTTGACCTCTGCGAGGGCAAACTAGTCTCCGATGGCTCCGGGGGTTCCACCAAGCTCGATCTTGAGTCCTGCAGCAAGAAAGAACCTTTCCCGGAAGCTTGAGCGTCAAAGCGGCTTCTGTTGCTCAGCCGCAGAGCGGCGCAATGTTTATAGATCACGCAAGGATCGAAATCACCTGGCGCTCTGTAGGAGCGCGATGTTCTGCCGCCCATAAATGGGCTGCGGGGCATAAAAAGATCAACGGCTACGGCAGGCGACTGCAATACTCTATCTTTCGCTGTCGGCTTACGCGGAGGCAGGTAGAAAAGCTGCGGTGGGAACTTGAAGCATTAATGGATACTGAAGACAGTCTCTTGATTCGTTGTTTGGAGCGATATGCAATCTCTACAGCCAGGCTGAATGGCCTCGTTTCGTGGCGGCAGTTATGCG
>CAZVHN010000756.1:0-2747 GCA_964626895.1 uncultured Chloracidobacterium sp.
GAACCGCGAGGTAGACGCTGTGTGAAAACCCCAGCATCCCCAACAGGACTCAAGCCCCGCTAACTTGCAGGTCAGGAAGGGGGCAAAGCGGACCGCGCCCCCGCTCCAGCGTAGCGCCACCGAGTTTCTTTTCTTCAAGACTACACAGGACCGAGGCAGCACAAAGAAGTTCAGGTTTTTCTAGCCAGGGAAAGACGCTGCGCTGGAGCGGGGGCGCGCTACGCTTTGCCCACCTTCCCAACCCGCGAATTTCCTGACCTTGAATACCAAGCTCAAGGTTGAGTGGGGTCTTTGCTTAACACCCCACACCCGGAAACGCTGCCTGGCTGCTCGCGAGTTGATGAACTAGAATACCGGAACACGACCCTTCAACCTGGATGAGATCACTTTTACTCGCAGTCCTGGCAGCTTACGTAGTTTCTGCAATCCATTCAGTGCTCGCCTTCGTCAACAAACGACGGGCGCTGCAGCGGGTGTCCGATTGGGCTATGGCGACCGGGTTCGTGCTTCATACGACCGCCCTGGTTGCCGATTGGTTTGTCGACGGTCATTATCCGCTCTTCTATCTTCGCGAAACTCTCTCGTTTCTGGCCTGGACGATGGTAGGGAGTTACACGCTGGTGAGATACCGGTATGGCGCCCACGCGCTAGGTAGTCTCACGCTGCCTGCGGTTTCGCTCCTGGTCTTTCTGGCACTTCTAATTGGTTCGCCCGGTGGCCCTCAGGACCCCGGCTTCTCCGGTACCTGGCTGTTTCCGGTTCACACAACTCTCCTGCTGTTCGCCTACGCTGCTTTCTTCGTTGTGTTCGTCGCTAGTGTGATGTACCTGCTCCAAGAGAGAGAGCTGAAACTTAAGACCTTCAGCGCCATCTTTCATCGCCTGCCATCGCTCACAACTCTCAACGAAATTGCCACGAGTGCAGCCGCCATTGGCCTGGCATTACTGACGATTGGAATTGCGACCGGCATGCTTTGGTCGTCGTCACGGTACGGCGTTCTATGGCACAATGATCCGAAAGAGATCTTCGCCCTACTGACGTGGTTGCTCTATCTCCTGCTGATCGTATATCGCTCAACTGCTCATTGGCGGGGCCGGAGTGCGGCCTGGTTGGGAGTCGCCGGGTTTGTGCTCGTTTTATGCACCTTCTTTGGCGCAAGATGGATGGGAGGCTATCACGTGTTCGGCTGAATTATTATCCATGTCAATAGTCCTGGTAGGAGTTAATCACAAGACGGCACCCGTGGAAGTGCGCGAACTGCTGGCGTTCTCAGAGGAAGCTTGCGCCGAGGGCCTGCGTGCGCTCGTCGACGGCGAGGTAGTGCGCGAAGGATTGATCGTCTCGACTTGCAACCGAGTGGAGGTGCTAACCGCGACTACCAGCGAGCAAATCACCCAAAGCCGCGAACGGATAACCAACTTCCTTAGTCAGTCGCGAAGTTTGCCTCACGATGTATTTCGAGACCATTCATACAGCCATATCGACGACCAGGCAGTGCGCCACATTTTCCGCGTGGCCTCTTCTCTCGATTCAATGGTTGTTGGTGAGCCGCAGGTGCTGGGACAAGTGAGACAAGCGTATTCGGTTGCGCTCGAAGCGGGCACGGCCGGGCGCGTTCTCAATCGACTAATACACCAGGCGTTTCGCGTGGCCAAGCGTGTAAGGAGTGAGACGGGAATAGCTGCGAACGCCGTTTCTATCAGCTACATGGCAGTTGAACTTGGCAAGAAGATCTTTGGCTCACTCAAAGGACAGTCAGTACTCCTGGTCGGGGCTGGTGAGATGGCCGAACTCTCAGCTCGGCACCTCATCAATGCCGGAGTGTCGAGGGTGCTCATCGCGAACCGAACGGAAGAGTCGTCCGAACGTCTGGCGAAGGAGTTTGGCGGCGAAGCCGTGAACTTTGAAAGACTCGCCGATTACCTCCCTGATGCAGACATAGTCGTCTGCTCCACCGGCGCGGGCGAATATGTAGTGACGGCAAGCATGGCCCGCGAGGCGCTCAATCGCAGACGTAATCGTCCCGCGTTCTTCATAGATATCAGCGTGCCCAGAAATCTCGATCCCGCAATTGGTGACCTTCCCAATGCTTTCGTCTTCGACATCGACGATCTCGAGTCAGTGATCTGTTCAAACATCAGGGAGCGGGAGCGCGAAGCGGAGCGAGCGGAATTGATCGTTGACTCCGAAGTGATGCAGTTCCAGCAGAACTTGCGAGTAATGGAGATCGGACCCTCGATTGGGGCGCTGCGCCAAAAGCTTCAGGACATTGCTCGCTCTGAGATGATCAGACAACGCAATCGGCTGGGCCATTTAACGCCCGAACAGGAAAGCGCGGTCGAAGCTCTCTTGCTTTCTACTGTCAACAAGATCTCTCATCCCCTGATTGACAGCATGCGACGCTCCTGCGACGCCGGCGACAACGACAGCATCCAGGCTTGGCGTGATGTATTCGATCTCGAAGATTGACCTTGCAGGGCGCTGGCCCACCGTTAGAGAGGGCCCACAAAAGGGCGGTAGCCCGACTGTTAAGGAGGGCTCGTACCTTCCGAATCAATGAAAAACCTGGTAATCGGCTCGCGTGGTTCGAAGCTTGCGCTCTGGCAGGCGAAATGGATCAGAGCACTTATTTCGCGTTTCCACCCGGATGTCACCGCCGAAATTGAGATTATCAAAACAACGGGAGACGTAAAGATGGGGCCGCTCTCGGTAATCGGCGGCAAAGGTGTCTTTACCAAAGAACTGGA
>CAZVHN010000757.1:0-5199 GCA_964626895.1 uncultured Chloracidobacterium sp.
CGTCGAGTCGCATCGCAGTGGATTGATTTTGAAATAATGAAATAGGAGCAGGTGTCAGGTGCCGGGTGCCGGATAGTGTGCGCATCCGACGACTCGCACATTTGACTACTTTTACGGACTTTCACGACTTATAGCACCGTCCGACTGGCACCCGGCACCCGATACCCCAACACCCGACACTCCTTATCATGCGTTCCATTATCGTAGGCACCGCAGGCCACATTGACCACGGCAAGAGTGCATTGGTGCGCGCTCTCACGGGAAGGGATCCGGACCGGCTGCCGGAAGAAAAGCGCCGCGGAATAACAATCGATCTCGGCTTTGCTGATCTGGAGCTTGGCGATCTACGTATCGGATTCGTCGATGTTCCCGGCCATGAAAGGTTCGTAAAAAACATGCTGGCGGGCGCGCACGGCATCGATGTTGTCGCTCTGGTGATCGCGGCTGATGAGGGCGTGATGCCGCAGACCCGAGAGCATTTTGACATCTGCCGCCTTCTGGGTGTGCAGACAGGCCTGATCGTGATCACCAAAACCGATCTTGTTGAGGAAGAGTTAATCCCGCTCGTACGTGCTGAGGCGGAAGAACTGGTTGCCGGTTCGTTTTTGGACGGCGCACCAATGCTGGCGGTGAGCGCGAAGTCGGGAGCGGGTTTGGATGAATTGAAGGCCGCTTTGCAGGAATTGGCTGAGCAAGTACCCGCTCGCCCCACGGACTCAGTTAGCCGGCTGCCGATTGATCGCGCCTTTACGATGAAGGGATTCGGCGCGGTCATCACCGGCACTCTGGTTACCGGAGAGATTGCCGAAGGAGCTGAACTTCAGCTCCTTCCTTCGCTGACTCGTGTGCGGGCGCGCGGGCTGCAGGTGCACGGAAAAACTGTGGGGCAGGCGACTGCGGGCCAAAGAACCGCAGTTAATCTTGCAGGTGTCGATTCCGCGATGATTGAGCGCGGGATGGTACTCGCGCCAATCGCCCGTCTGCGAGCCACGCAGATTATCGATGCACATCTAAGCGTGCTTCCGAACGCCGCTCACGCATTGCGCTCACGCGCTCGCGTTCGTCTTCATATTCACGGGGCGGAAGTACTGGCTCGGGTGCAAGTGTTAACGGAGGGTGGTCAGCTGGCGCCGGGTGAAACGGGTTTTGTGCAGTTGCGAATTGAAGTGCCCGTAGTGGCAGTGACCGGAGAGCGATTCATTATTCGTTCTTATTCACCCTCGCAAACTGCGGCTGGCGGTCTAATACTCGATCCGTTTGCCGTCAAGCATCGGGGACGCGAACTAGCCCAGGTCCGTCAACGGCTACAGAAGTTAATGGTCGCCAACGGTGCGGATCGAGTATCGCTTTTCGTCGAATCCTCCGGGGTCCAGGGTCAACGATTCGCGGACCTCGCTGCTCGCACCGGCTGGAACGATGACACGCTCACTCAGGCTTTGACTCAGGCAAAGCAGAGCGGTGCAGTGATTGAGGGTGAAGGTGTGTTTGTTTCAACGGCAACCTTCCAGCTTCTGAAACAGGCAGCTGTGGATGAAGTCAGCGAGCATCACCGAAGAGAGCCGTTGACTCGAGGCACGGCGCGCGAGACTCTCCGCGAGCGACGGTTCGCTCACACTCCGCCTGAGGTCTTTCGCGCGGTGCTACTGGCGCTGGAGCGGGAAGGTGCGCTTGTTTCTGACCGGGACGTGGTCCGCGCACGTACACACACTGTCGAACTCTCAGTCGGTGACGCAGGATTGCGTGATCGATTGGCGCAACTGTATGAGAAGGCGGACCTCGAACCGCCTTCGCTAGACGAGGCGATGCAAGCGGCGATGGTCACAAGTTCGCAGAGAAACCACGGGCGAAAAGTGCTCCAGCTTCTGATCGATGGGCAGACTTTGGTCCGGGTTCAGGGAGAATTGTTTTTCCACCGAAAGGCGCTCGATCAATTGATAGCCAGGCTGAAGGAATTTGGCGACCAACATGAGCCTGGGCGGACGATTGATGTTGCCACGTTCAAGGAGCTAGCCGGCGTTTCCCGAAAATATGCCATTCCTTTGCTGGAGTTTTTGGATCGCGAACGGATAACCAGACGAGAAGGCGACCGCCGAGCCATTCTGAAGTGATGTCTCCTAAAAGCGAGCGAACCCCTCTTCGAATGGTACTGGTGCGGTTTGGGCGGGTTGGGAATACCAGTCAATTACGGAACCGAGGAGCGGTAGCGACCGGGTTCAGTTGCGACCGTCAACCCACGATAGAATCTGGTTTTCTAGCGACTTGAATGGTATGACACCGACCCGGTTGCTACCGCTCCTCGGTCCTGTAATTGAGTGAAAACGCTGCTCGAGTGTCAAACTGCAGGAGTACCCATCGAATCGAATCGAATGAAGGGCTTGCTTTCATCCGCGCGCAGGCGTTAACATGCAGGTCACAATTAGGTATCGGCTTTTTCCTTAACCTTCATAACTCTCATTGGCCGGAGGTTCAAGATGAAAATTAAAGATGTGCTGGCCGTGATCCTGGGTTTGGCTGCGGCTGCGGGTGCGATCTATTACTTCTACAAGTTCGTGACTTTCGTGGAAGCCGAGGGCGGTCATAGGCTCGGCTGGATTTCGCTGGGGTTGGCAGCCATAGCTTTTGTTTGCGGGCTGGTCTATTTCCTGGGTCACGTTAACAAGGAAGAGGAGATTCACATTACGCAATAGGCCGGGGCTTTGCGTCACCATTCCGCGCGGGGTTTGGTCTTATCTATCTCCGGCGCGTGCCTATGGCGTTTCAGTTTCTTACTTCCGAACCACATTGAGCCTTTGACGCCGTTTGCGCACAAGTTGGCGGCTTTTGGCGTGCGCAAACGGCGCTTGGTTTGTTTATTGAGGAATAAAACCTGAGGAGACTTGGTGATGATCTCAATGTTGGCAACGCTTGCACAGGCGGAGACCACTTTTCGTGAGCCTGGCTACTTCGCTCCGGTCATGCTCGGCCTGCTGGTGTTGGGCGCCGTCGCCTGGCTGATTGCGGCGGTCCTGGGATTTGCCCGAGCGCGAGCCTTTGGCCCATCAGCCAGATGGTTTTCATTTGCAGCAGTCTGCCTGATCTTGTTTCATCTGCAGTTCATCGTGTTTGGTTTCAGTCTGTTGACAAAAGACAACACCCTAATCTTCGGGATCCTGACGTTCTTTAATGTCTTCGTGTTGCTGGGAGCGGTGTGCGCGATCATGGGCTTTATCCGACTGACCAGCCCGCGCTAGAACGTTGGTTTTTTAGTTCGCTTAGATGGCAAAGAGACTCCTGCCAATGGCCGCGTTCGCAGTTATTGTGAGCGCGGCTTTTCTATTCTCTTGTGGTCCGTCCAATCCCGATGGACCGGCGACAATCAAAGGGTTCGTGCAAACTCAGGGCAGCCGTTTCGTCGTGGACGGACAGCCATTTCGTTTCGTGGGCGCAAACGTCGCGATCATGTACCGGGATGGAGACCGAGAACGGATGCCGGAAACGCTGGGGCAGGCTGCGCAAGCGGGCCTGCGCGTAGTGCGGGTCTGGGCTTTTGGGGAGGGTGGTCCGGGTGACGTGGGTCCGTTGGCGGACTTTGCCGATTGGCCACGGACTCACCCGTTTCGCTTTCGGCCCAGTGAATGGAACGAAGAGGCGTTTGTGCACCTCGACAACGTGATCGTTGAAGCTCAACGCAGCAATATCCGCGTGCAGCTCTGTCTGACTAACTGGTGGCGTGACACCGGCGGTGTTGCTCAATATTTGCGCTGGGCTGGGATCAACGATGCCGACGATGATCGTTTTCCTTTTGGTATCAACCCCGAGCGCGCGATGCTTTTTTACACCAACGAAACCACGCGCCGGCTCTATCGCGAGCATCTGGAAAAGTTAGCCACGCGCCGGAATACGGTGACCGGAGTCTTGTACCGGGACGACCCGACAATTTTTGGTTGGGAGTTGATGAATGAAGCGCAGGCTGTGACAGGCCGCTGGGCGGAACGGCGGGCATGGATTGCTGAGATGAGCGCCTATCTGAAGTCGCTCGATCCAAAGCACATCATCGCGCCCGGCACCTGGGGATATCGGACGGCCGCGGAGAGACGGGAATGGCTTGCAGATCACCGCTTACCGAACATCGACTACTGTGACGTGCACAACTACCCCCGCCCTGATGAAGACAGCTTTGTGGATTCGCCGACGGCGCTGTACGAATTCATCAACAATCGGGCCGCGGCAGCCTTCTCGATCAACAAGCCACTGGTATTTGGAGAGTTTGGCATGGGCCTTGAAGGCTACAAGGGCTTCTCCCAGGTTGAATGGTTCCGGGCATTCCTGGAGGGCAACCTTCGCGCAGGCGCCGGTGGGGCAATGTTCTGGATTTTGACCCCCGACCCGCAGCGCGGCTACGGAGTGGTCTATTCAACGCCGCGCGACCGGGCGATACTCGCAGAAGTTAAACGGGCGGCACGGGCGTTCGAGTCGTTGAAGTCAGCCGATCCACCGGAGCGACTAACCGACCCAGGGCGCCACCTGGTGCCACGGCAGTTTGTGTGGGCGAGGGCCCCTGGGGATCCGGCGACTTTGCCGCAGATGATAGTAAGAGACGACAGGTCGATTCTTTATGGTTTCAAACCGGACATGGCGGCTAGCGCCCGCTTCGAAAAACTGGGCAGCGGGCCAGGGTATCTCTGGGGCGGAGGCGCAGGGTTTTTTGAGTACTTCATACCAGCTCGTGAGGATTGGCGGCGAGTCAGTCGGATAATTGTGAGGGCGCACTTGCAACCAGTCTTGCCGACCGATGCCAAGCCGCAAGATATTAAAACTCGCGTCACTCTATTCGTAAACGGTTATAACTGCGGCTCGCGGCTGATTCCTGTGCGGGGATCAAATACACCTCTGATTCAGGCGTGGCAAGTGGACGGATTCTTAGTTCGGCTACACGCCATGCGCGGATTGCCGCTGAAAATCCGTTTTGCCGTCACACCTGACTCCGATTCGCTTTATGGGATTAACATTTCGAACTGGCCGGAAGGGTACGAATCGAACGATGCGAAACCCGTTGAGGTCGAAGTGAGGCGCTGACGGGACATTGTAGGGCGGCAGTTCGTGGCCGCCCGCGTCTTCCGCAACTCACATCTTTCGTGATCACCCTTGCTCTGCGACGTTGGGGTGCCCACGGAAGGACACCCCTACAACTGCTACGCGCGAGGCGAGTAACATTGCGGC
>CAZVHN010000758.1:0-2548 GCA_964626895.1 uncultured Chloracidobacterium sp.
GCCAAAGATCTTTGCGCCTACATCCTGCAGCAACTGCCGCGAACGCCGTACGATATGGCGGGAGCTCTTTCCGCCGTGGACTACCAGCAGTACTCCATCGACCATCGAAGAAATCAGCACGCCGTCAGTGAAGGAGTTAACGGGAGGAGAGTCGACGACCACGTGGGTAAAGTTTGATTGCAAGGTCGCGATAAGGCGGCGCATCTGATCCGATCCAAGCAACTCAGCAGGGTTGGGCGGGATGGGTCCGGAGGTAAGCAGGTGCAATCCGGTAACCTCGTCTTTCCACACGAGCTCAAGAACGCCCGCTTCTGATAAATCACTCGACAGGATTGAACTCAGGCCGGCCCGATCTCTCAGGTCGAAAATCGATTGCAAGCGCGGGCGCCGCATGTCGGCGTCGATGATCACGACGCTGGCCCCTGTCTGCGCCAGACTAATTGCCGTATTTACTGCCGTGGTTGTCTTCCCTTCTCCAGGCAGGCTGGAAGTGACCAGCAGGGATCGGGGAGCACGACCGGCGGTGGAAAGCAATATAGAAGTGCGCAGGTGGCGGTACGCTTCGGCAAGTGGTGAACGGCCATCCACGTTCATCAGAAGCTCCGGATTTGAAGCCGGATGTCCGTTATGCTTTTGCAGTGCTCCCGGGCCACCAAGTAGGCGTCGACGCGTGCCCGCGCCTACCGAGGGAATAACCGCCAACGCCGGCAACTGCAACAAGCGCTCGACCTCATCTGTTGAATGGACGGTGTCGTCCAGATATTCAAGAAACAGTGCGAAACCAATTCCCATGCCGACTGAAAGGAACAGGGCGATAAAGACTGTTCTCATTCGGTTGGGCCCAATTGGGCTATCAGGTGCAATCGCGTAATCAATAATGGAGATATTATTGGGCTTGCCGGCCATGACGACGTCGTTCTCTTTAGAACGCGACAATAGATTAGTCAGCAAACCCTTGTTGGTGTCGATCTCCTGCTGAATGATCCGGTAGTTAATAGCAGCTTCGTTTTGCGTCAGTGTTTCCGATCGTTGCTTGTCGAAGGCTTTCTTAAGCGATTGCTCGCGTGCCAGCGTCTGCCGGTAACGCGTCGCGAGGTTTGTCAGCAAGGTTGTACTCTTGCGACTGCTAAGGTCTTTTACCTGGTTTTCCAGCTCCTGAATCTGCTGCTGAACCTCCTTAACTTCAGGGGCTTCCTCGGTAGCGTCGACCAGCAACTGGGCCCGTTTCTGACGCAACTCCGCCAGAGTCGACTCCGTTCCGGCAATCCGCTTTTCATCGGCATCTACCAGTGCACTCGCGGCGCCAGGAGCTCTGGCGGCACTGTAAGCAGCCTCGGCGGTCTTCCGATCGTTCTCGGCCTCGAGCAACTGCCTGTTGAGCCCAGCGAGACGCTCCACCACGGTATTCTGACTGGCATCAAGTGAAATGATTTGATTGTTTTTGGCGTAGTTAACTAAGCGCTCTTCGTCTGTCCGGATCTGTTGTTGTAGCTCGGCGACACGCTTCTGCAGAAAATCTCCGGTACTCGTGTTGGTTTCAGTCTTCTTCTCCAGGTTTGAAAAGACGTAGGTCTCGGCGATTGCATTGACAACTTTTGCCGCGACTTGTGGGTCAGTGTGCGTGAAGCTTACATCAATGAGGCGAGTCTCTTTGTAGTAACCGCGGGTTTCTTTAACTGGGTCGACCTTCAAGGCTCCGAGGATGCTGCCAACGTAACGCGAGAGCTGTTTAGCTTCCACCAGGTCTTCTCTTGAACTTGCGGGCGCAACGGTTGTCCGGAGCGGCAATTCGTTTTGCGGCTTAGTTTTTGGGTCGTCCTTTTCTTCACCGCCGATACCAGCCATCCGCAAAACTGTCTGCCAGGTAGATCGCTTCTGGGTTGAACTCCCCTTGAAAAAGTCAGGGTTATGTTCAAGGTCAAGCGTTTTCACAACGCGCCGAAGCAAGCCCGGACTCGTGAGAATCTGCAACTGGGTGTTGAAGTAGGTTGGATCGTTGGCGGGACCGATGACATACGGCCTGCCTACCAGTGCCGAGTTGTTTTCCAAATCCACCTGCACGCGCGCTTCCGCCTGGTAAAGGTCGGGTTTGCGGGCCACATAGAGCACGGAAAGCATCGTTACGAGAACGACAATGCTGATAACTAACCACAGACGCTTTCGCACTGCCCGCCAGTAATCCAGCAGATGGACTTCTGTCTCGGCATTGAGATCGACACCGTAGTTGTACGAGTGCGGAGGAGCGCCCACCTCAATCGATTTCTCGATCGCGGTCGGCTTCAGCTCTCTCTTCGCTAATTCACGAGATGGCTTCATCTTTAACTCCAAAATAGAATTGCGGATTGCGAATTTGAAAACATATCAGACTAAGACTATCCGCAGATTACGCGGATTACACAGACTGGAAGAAACACTGGCCACAAAGGGTTTTTGAATTCTTACTGCCTAAATGTTTCTGCGTAATCTGTGTAATCTGCGGATAGTCCCGGATAGTCTGATATGTTTTCAAATTCGCAATCCGCAATTCTATTTTGGAGTTAAAGATGAA
>CAZVHN010000759.1:0-2252 GCA_964626895.1 uncultured Chloracidobacterium sp.
AAGTGAGGAAGGTGGGCAAAGCGCAGCGCGCCCCCGCTCCAGCGCAGCGTCTTTCGCAAGGCTACAAAACTGCTCGATTTTAGGCTGACTAACTCGGGCATAGTCTTGAAGAAAAACAAAAGTTAATGACGCTACGCTGGAGCGGGGGCGCGCTCCGCTTTGCCCACCTTCCCAGCCTGCAAATTTCATGACCTTGAATGGTCAGTTCAAGGTTGAGCATTCATGATGCGACCCACGGGATAGAGGTTCATCTGAGGATCCCAGTAAGCTGACCGCTCGTAAAAGAACTGGAGTCGGCTACTGGGGCTGGACGCAAATTTCGGATCAGACTCAACCCTCAGGAGAAATTCTGTCCGCAACGCAGGATCCTCAGACATCATCTCGCGCGCGAGATTCTCCAATACGTAGCTCTCCCCGTATTCCTTTTGCTCGAAGATCGCATTGAAGAACCCCCAGGCCACCAATGAATCCGGTGCTGCCGGTTCCAAAAGGTTGATGGCAACTTTTGCCAGGTTGTCGTCTAGCGGGACAATCACGGATCCGGGAGGAAACGTTCGGCGCTCACTAATTAATTCGGCTTTGAACTTAGGCATGAACCGACCCTCGAATGGGCCAGCGGGCCATTTCACCTCACTAAACCTATAACTCTCGATATCCATTGTCGTAGCCTCTGACGTAGTTTGTAGTCGCAGTCCGTGTGTGCTTAAGACTGCGATCACCTCTTTCCATTGAGGCGGCACAATGTAATAGAGAGGCCGAGTAACTTCTTTCGTCACGCGAAAGGTGTTGTACATCGGCACGGTCACATCGAGTGGCTTCGTCCCAAAAACTACTCTGGTGTCTCCGGAAACGTCGCTCGGTTCAGTCTGATATTCAAGTGCTTTCAGGTGGTACGGTATCGTCTCGTCAGTCAACTCGAAATCAATAGGAACCCTGCGCCCGGCGTCATCTGCGCGACTCTGCCCCACTGTTTGCTCGTCCGCCGCGTGCACTGCATCAAGAAGACTTTGTGGGTCGCGATTAACCTCCGCCAGCGTAAATCTCAGCAAATCGTAGGTGCCGATGACCCGCGATCGGTAGTCTTTGATCATGTGCGTTTCAATCAGAATAGCCGCGCGATTCCGCAAGGGCACATAGCCGGTGGAGAAGCGGGGACTGCCATTGAAATCCCGAATGCCTTTCCCAAAATCTCGGTTGTCCGCAAACTCGAGATACCACGAGACAACATTGCCTGCGTCTTCAGTAGCGGGAAACACCTTGCCATCTATCACCTTCCGCTGCCAGGCAAGCACGCTGGGCGCTATCCCCTCGTGATGCTCAAAATGGTACGTGATGTTGTAGCGATAGTCGGCCCCATCGGTGACGTGGCAATCGATAAATAAATCGGGGTTCCACTCGTTCCAGAGAGCTAACCACGCTCGAGTCTCAGGCGTATCGGCCTTCATGTAGTCGCGGTTAAGATTTTGGTTGGTAGTGGTGGCGCGCCAGCCCATGTCGGCGGGACCATTCTGGTTGATGCGGTTGTAGGGACTCGATCTCTCGTGCCCGTCTGTGTTGTAGATGGGAATGAAAAGCACTACTACATTTTCCAACAACCCCGGCTGCGTTTTCGTGATGGCAATGTCCCTCAACAAAGCGAAACCGGCATCTTTACCGTCGGGCTCGCCGGAATGAATACAAGCCTGAATGAGCACCACCGCCTTGCCTGCCTTTCGTGCTGCCTCAGGCGTGAACGTATCGCCTTCGGATGCAATCAGGAGCGGCAGCTCTCGCCCTTCTCCGCTATGTCCAAACGAGGTGTATCTGATCAGCGGCGAAGCAGCATCGAGCTTTTTTGCATAAGCTATGGTTTCGTCGTAGTTAGGTGTTTCGCGATAGTTGGTCTTCTCCGCATGTGTCTGCCATTCGGGCGGGGTTTCAGGTTGGGGGTTATGTGACATGTTTAGATTGGGGAATCCGAACCAGAAGAATTCTGCCTGAGATCGCGTTCACAAGACCGACACCTCGTGCGCCGTCTGGCATTCAGAGTTCCGCAGGCCAGACAGCGGATATACATTGTTCGCGCGAACCAGCCGGTGATGACTGCGCTAAGACCCAGAATGCCAATCAAGACAGCCAGGTTTAGCAGCAGTTCTTTCAACTCTTATAGCTTTCTCTTACTCTCTTGTGATAGTCCTGCCCGCGCTGGTATCCGCGGCGAAAAGCTTTGTCAGTGGCAGCCTCGCCATAAGTCTGATGCAATTCTGAAGCGG
>CAZVHN010000760.1:0-2452 GCA_964626895.1 uncultured Chloracidobacterium sp.
GGTAATGCTGCCCGGCTGCCAATCAATCCCAGTGACACCGCTGCTGCCCGCAGCACGAAGACGTTTTTCTCTTTGCGGGCCTTCGCACCGGGCAACGACGTCTGCGGCGAAAGTACTAGAGCAAGTGAAACAACGGCCGCCTCGTCCGCAATCTGGCCCAAAGCAACCGCCGCTGCCCCACGCACTCCATCCTTCTTGTCCTTCGCAAGCCGCTCGATGAGAGGCGTGACCGCACTCTTGCTCCGCGTCCGGCCCAGCGCGTACGCGGCTTCCCGTCGCACAAACTCGTCTTTGTCAGTTAAGAGAGGGAGCAGTGCTGCCACGCTCTCTTCCGCAGGCAGCCACAGAACAGCGCCTGACGCGGTAGCTCGGACAATCGGGGCGGTGTCGTTAAGAGCCGAGACAGCCGTCCGCGAAGCATCGGGATGCCGCAGCGCGCCTAATCGCATCAAGGCGTCGCGTCGTTCTTCTACCTCCGGGGAACTCAGCCGCTGACGCTGTTCTTCAATATCCGATTGTAACGGAGTGAGAGATCTTCTCACGATCTGGCCCTGATTAAGCCTGACTGTAGCCGAGACGTCCGTATCAGAAAGAGAAAGCAGGACTCCCGAGAGAGCCAAGGCAATCAAACGAGGACCGTGATTGTGCATGAGGAATGTGGCTCGAGGCGCAATCTTCATGGGCGGTGCCCCGGCTTTACCGCAATTCGACGCTCGGCGCGCCGCCGTGCTGCTTCCCATTCAAAGGCCTGGCGAGCTCGCTTGTTTTCCTGCGCTTCTGCCAACAACTCGACGATATCGTCTTGCCAAGCCGGAGGTGCAACTCTGGAGCGGCGCAGCGACTCAATCACGGTCAGGTAATCGAGGACTTCTTGCACCTCTCCGTCGTCGAGCGACTCTAGTTTTAATCCGAGAAGCTGCCGTTTCGTAATTCGCTTGGCCATCTCTTTACTCCTTTGCCAGCGAACCGACGGCTCAGGGGATGAAGGAAGGCCGTCGGCGATTCAGGTTTGCGGTGAATACGTAAACACGCATTTGCTGCGACTTAACTATTTCCAGGAGGGCAAACTATACACGAGCCGCCGAGCGGGCAGCAAGATTTGTCACCAACCGTAAAACTGCGCCTCAGGTTTCAGTCAATTCGTGCAGCCAGAGCCTGCATCGTGTCAACAATGAGTACCGCAATCGGGGGGTAGATCACGAGATCAGTAATTAACCCTGCTGATGAATACATTAGAAGGTTGGATTGCACCACTTCCACTCGATGCTGAAACAGCAACGTCAAATCGTTGAAGAAATCCTGGGTGTGCCAACCGATGAAAAGTCCGACTCCGATGCTAAGCGCATATCCAACCAGCAGAAACGTATACGCAGAAAAGCGGGTAAAGGGCTGCTCCGGCTTCTCATCCTCGCGCATGATGCTGGTTTGAATCGGCTCTGGAACATAAGTGTAGTGTTGAATGTACTCACGTATTCGCGTGGCCAGGTGCCAGACACCGATCACGAATAGAGTAAGCATGATGGCGCGTCCGGCGTAGTCGAAAGCTTGCCATAGGGGCGGTCTCATCAGAGCTACGAAGAAGGTGGAGAGAAAAAGCGAAACTGTCGTGAAAACTGCGCGCTGACGTTCGCGGTTCTCACGCCGATCACGTTCCAGTACCTCATCGACAACGCGGTCCCATTTAGCCTGTACTGCCAGGTTTCGAGCGCGGCGTGCATGCGGATTGTCCGAATGCAGAATGGAGGAGCTGCTGCCGGTCAGCGAGTTCAGTTGAAGGTCGTAGTAGAGCCGCTCCTGGGGATCACTGAGAACATGGTAGGCCTTTGAAAGAAGGTCGAACTCGCGTGCGGCAGTTTCAGAGTCGTGATTTACGTCAGGATGCCTGAGTCTCGCAAGTTTACGATACGCTGACTTAATGTCGGCGTTGGAGGCCGTACGCTTAACACCCAGGGTTTTGTAGTAATCGATCACCGCGCTTCTTGAACTCCTAGAAAGCCTGCGATGAGACAGCGGGACATCGCCTCAACCAGGCAATTGGCCACTGAAATTATAACACCGATGGCAATCGTCTTGGCCAGTTGCTATGAAATCAGAATGGGCATAGTTTTCGAGAAAGGGCTAAACGTGGAGAACAAATAACTCTTTGAGTGCCAAAGGGGCGGTTTCGTTATTCCTCGAGCGGCCTTCGAGGGGGGCGAGGACCTTATTTTTAGTGAGGTCCGCGCCCTTTGGCTTGCCCCATCACACTTCAACTCATATGCCACGTGAGAGCGCGCGGAAAAACCCAGCAAACCAGACTATCGCCAGGATTCCTAGCAGGCTGCTGAAAAACTCATTTTGGAGTGCGGAGGCAAGCGTAGCGCGACTCCGCTTTGGATTGGCGAGCCCTAAAACCCCAAAAGAATCCAAAGCGCCGTCGCCGCTTCGCTCTGCCGGCGCACTCCACATTTCG
>CAZVHN010000761.1:0-11535 GCA_964626895.1 uncultured Chloracidobacterium sp.
TTGCGGTAGCCAATGGATCGCGCCACTCAACCCCAGCAGGAGTCACTCAACACAGAACCATTTGCGATAGCCAATGGATCGCGCACCCAACACAAGAAATCAGCCACAACACAAGTATTGCACTCAACACAAGCGGGGACCGCTACCGCAAGCGTGGTGGGTTTGAGTGGCTCCGCTCGGGTTGAATGCCGGCATCCATTGGCTACCGCAAATGGTTCTGCGTTTGAGTCGCTCCTGCTTGAGTTGAGTGCTTGGAGCCGGTCGCTACCGCTCGCGGTTCCGTATTGGACTCACTGTCGCAGTCGCCAGACCATAGCGAAGAAGATCACGAATCCGATCGCCACAATCCCTCTTCGAACCCACACTTGTCCCACGCGGACAGCCATACTCGCGCCAAAGTAACCGCCTAACAAGGCCCCGCCCGCCATTAGTAGTGCATCAGACCAAGCTACTAGATCTGCAAGCGCAAAACTCAGGACCGCAATACTGTTGATGCAAATACCGAGAAAATTCTTTATTCCGTTGGCACGATGGATCTCGTGGAGACCGAGCAGTCCCATGGCCGCCAGCATCAAAATGCCATTGCCGGCCCCGAAGTAGCCGCCATAGATCGAAGAGAAGAATTGGAAAACAATAGCGCCCAACCACCACGAAGCTTTTGGTTCGGAAACGATTGGTTGCAGACGTAGGCGGCGATTGATCGACCCTTGCGCCATGAAGAGGATGGTGGCAAACAGAATCAGAAAGGGAACCAGCCGCGCGAAGGTGGGCGATGGGGTCCAGATCAGGAGCCAGGCACCAATGGCCCCTCCAATTACGCTCGTCAATCCCAGCCTCAGCAACAGCGCGGAACTATTCTCCAACTCCTTGCGATAGCCAAACAAACCACCAAATAGCCCAGGCCAAAGGGCAACCGTGCTCGTAGCATTAGCGACTTTCGGATCTAACCCCAGCCAGATCAACAAGGGAAAAGTAATCAGAGTGCCGCCTCCAGCGATCGAGTTGATTGCGCCGGCAGCGAACGCGCCAGTGATTAGGATTGCGGTATGGAGCAGTGACATGCGTCGAATCTCGAAACCCTTCGCATGTTAGAATGCCTTTCAAAGTTAGACCAGCTAAAAAACTCTGGAGATAGCCTCGCAGATGGGCCGCCGATACGCTCCACTTCTTTGTACCCTTGCGCTGCTGGGATCATTGATCCCGCCGGCAGCGCCCTCGTCTGCGAACCCGCTCGACGGCAAGAAAACGTTCCGCGTGATGACTTTCAACATTCATGTCGGCGTGGGTATGGACAAGAAACTGGACTTGCAACGGATCGCGGATGTCATCATTCGGGAGCGCCCGGATCTGGTCGGCTTGCAGGAGGTGGATCGCGGTGTGCGACGAACGGAAGGCATCGACGAGATCGCTGAGCTGGCCAGGATGACCCGCATGGACTATGCCTTTGGCCACAATCTCGACTATCAGGAAGGGCAGTATGGCGTAGCGATTCTCTCGAAATTTCTTATTCAGAAGATCGATCATCGGAAATACGAAAACCGGCGTGAGGCTGAACGACGAGGCATGCTTCGAGTTGAAGTTGATATCGGCGGCCGCACGATCAACTTTGCAACCACGCATTTAGACTATCAGCGTGACGACGGGCGGTTGTTTGAAACCGAACAGCTGCTCAGATTCCTTGCGGACCTTAAGAAGCCATTGATTGTGGTTGGTGATTTCAATGACGAACCGGCCGGAAGTGCTTACAAACTAGTGCTGACGAAGTTTGAAGACGCCTGGATGGGGAGCCGCGCGAAAGGGGATGGCTTCAGCTATCCTGCAGACAAGCCGTCAAAGAGGATCGATTACATTTTTTACAGGACGAACGATGGTGTGCGTGCCAAGAAATCCTGGGCGGTGAAAACGCTGGCTTCAGATCATCTTCCCGTGATGGCGGAGTTGGAGATCCGTTAGCCGAGCGGGGTGTTTAGGGTTTTCCTTTCGTTATCTTTGAAACAAGTCTCAGTTCCGGTTTTATGCAAGGTGCCGAGCAATACAAACGATCCACGAAACAACACGAACCAGCACGAAATTTTGTCAGTGCGATTTCGTGTGATTTTGTGGATCATGTTTGACGCCGCGCAAATCTCAAACATGAGGAGAGCGAATTTGAAGAGCAGTTCACAGACAGCGGTAATTGCACTGGTTGGGTTCCTATTTTTGAGTGGCAGCCAGTTCACCGGATCATCAGTGCAAGCACAAACAACCGCCAACCCAATCCACTGGCCCGCATATCAAGACCAGGCAGTCGATCTAATGCGCCAGTTCCTGCGCATCAACACTTCAAACCCGCCCGGTAACGAGATCGAAGCGGCAAAGTTTTTCAAGGCAATCTTCGACAAGGAGGGTATTCAAAGCGAGATATTCGAATACAAGCCGGGGCGAGCAAACATAATCGCCCGTCTGAAGGGAAATGGATCGAAGCGGCCAATCATCCTGCTGAACCATACAGACGTGGTCACCGCCGAACCCTCTGCCTGGCGCGTCGATCCCTTCTCAGCAGATATTGTCGAAGGCTCGATCTACGGCCGCGGCGCGCTGGATATGAAGAGCGAAGGCCTATTGCAGTTAATGACAATGATCATTCTGGCTCGCGAGCGAGCGCCTTTGTCCCGCGACGTGATCTTTCTTGCCACTGCGGACGAAGAGGTAAAAGACGAAGGCTCGATCTGGATGATTGCCAACAAGGCAGATCTCTTCAAGAACGCCGAATACCTGCTGACTGAAGGTGGCGACAATTTACTGGCTGAGGGCAAGGTGAAGTTTGTCGGTATCGACGTGGCTGAAAAGGCGCCGTTCTGGCTGCAGCTAACAGCCAAGGGGCAGCCTGGACACGGCTCGCGTCCCATCGCTGACTCGGCCCCCAACCGGCTGATCCGCGCCATGACAAAGATCATCGCCTACGAGCCAGCAATCAAACTCTTGCCGGCCGTGGAGAGGTTTTTCAAGGACATTGCTCCGCTTGAAGCGGAACCGCTGCGATCGAAGTTTGCGAACATTCGCGAGTCGCTCAAGGACCCGGCCTTCGCTAAAGAACTAACCAGTCGGCGTGAATACGGTTTCCTTCTGCGCAACACGATCTCGCTGACGATGATGAACGGAAGTAAGCAGACGAACGTGATTCCAACCGCCGCCACCTGCAACCTTGATGTGCGCCTCCTGCCGGGCGAGAAGCCTGAAGAGTTTCTTGCGGAGTTGAAAGAGTTGATTGCCGATCCAACGATTCAGATCGAGAACGTGAATACCTTCAAGCCACCCAACAGCTCGCCCATCAATACCGAACTCTTCGAAATAATCTCCCGAGTGACCAAGGTCAATCATCCGGAGGCGTTGATAACCACCAAGATGCTGAGCGGTTACACCGAGAGCCAGCTCTATCGGCAGTTAGGAATAATCAGTTACGGTTGGGCGCCGCTTTATACGACAGTGGAAGAAAACGAAGGAGTGCACGGCAACAACGAACGAATCTCAGTGAAGAATGTTCGGGAGGGGACGAGGGAGTTTTATGAGGTAGTGAGTCAGATCGCGCGGTAAGATGTGGCGTGTCCCATCGCACATGTCATATGGGCCACAACGGCCTCAAGGTCACATAATGTGACTCCTGCCTCCTGCCGCAGCACTGGATCCAATTGAGGCCTTACGTTACGAGTAAGGCACGATAGCTCATCGCGATCTCAGATCTGAGATCTCAGATCTGAGATCGGTGGGGTTATCCCCAAGGGAGTTAATTTAGTAGCCGGCGAGCGCTTACAAAGCCCAGGACCCGCGAGAAAGAAATTGGTTCTACCGTATTGTTTTCCCGTGGGCGGGGCTGAGTTCCTTCTCAAAACAAACGCTCATGGGATTCTCCCGGTGCGGGCCGTAGCAGGGTGCGCGATGGTAGCCGGCAGATTGGTAAAGGCCAATCGCCGCGGGTTGTTTGAGACCAGTTTCGAGCCGGACTGATCTGTAGCCAAAATTCTTTGCGAAGGTCTCGAGATTCTCGAGTATCGCCCGTCCTACTCCCCGACCTCGAGCTTCCTGAACGACGAACATCCGTTTGACCTCCGCCACGCCCGGTTTGAGCGGTCGAATCGCACCACAACCTACAGGCTGACCGTCGCGCCTGGCTACCAGAAAAGCGGCACCCGCAGCAGCCAACTCCTCCGGAATAAGAGGCGTGCCTCTTAACTCATCGGGATACTTGTCGCTTAATTCAGTCAGCAATTGTGCCAGCAGATCGAGGCACTCTTTGTTATGTGGACTCTCCGCTGAAACGATGAGATTGTCGTTGACAGGGACCATAATACCGGTATCTATCCTTATAACCGCTTCACCCAGACCGGCTGAGTCCAGGCAGCCTTTCCATTCGATTCAATGACCTTAGCGCGCACGTACATTTCGTCGCCGAGAAACTGGTAAACCGCCGGGTTCGTAATCCCTTCCTTGAGAACGCGCCCGCCCTGTCCGATGAAAAGGACACGATACTTGCTCGATCCTTCCTGTTTAATGGTGACGGTCATATCCTTGTCGGTAGTTTGGTAGTCCGACAGCTCAACTCCCGTGGAAGCGTAGAAGTCTCCGCGCTCCAGGGCGTCCAAGATAGCCGTCGGCGAGAGTCGATCTGTTCTTACCACTACCCAACCTCGGCCAGGCTGCGCGCTGTTCCTGTTCCATGGCTGCTTGAATGTGTGTGCGTCATCAACAGCAATGCCATACAGCAGTTTGCCACTGGAAAGGATCACGTCCCACACTTCTTCCAATCCCGGTACTCCGCCGCCTCCAAGGTTATTCACCAGATGATGACCGTTGTAGATCTCAAAGAGCTTGTTGTTCTGGACCTGTTTGAGATCGTCCGCGGTGATCGCCCATTCGTAGTTCGGATGATTAATGTGTGGCACACCCGAGGCAGCGCGTACTGCATCGACGTTGCGCTGCAAAACTTCCACTACGCTCTTCCCGCCCTGAGGGTCAATCTTCCGGGCGACATTGAGGCCATTCACGTGGATGGGCTTGCTGTCGAACTTATCGGAAACCTCTTCGCCTTTGATTACAATAAACTTCTCATCGGCTGCGAGTAGCGCATTGAGACCGTCGACACTAGTAACAAAGTTGTGATCGGTGAGCACGAGAAAGTTGTAGCCATTCTCCCGATACCACCGCACCACCTCGTCTGGTGTGGAGTCGCCATCACTGTTCAGCGTGTGGGTGTGAGTATTTCCCTTGTACCAACGGAGACGTGGCGGTTTGTTTTCCGTTGCCTTAACCTGTTGGGCTGGGTCGCCAGCAACGGAGGTGACAGCCGCGGCAGCCGCCAGCAGCGAAAGCAGCGATACGCCGGCCGGCCAGAACCTGGAGGTCGAACTTCTGTTAATCAATTAGTCACCAGAATTGCCAACTGAAACAGCAGCATCACGTCGAACATAAATAGAAGTGTCTTATTCAGAGGGCCATCTTACGCTTCTGGCCTGTGAAGAGTGAACCCTGATGAGTGATGAGGGATGGGAGAAATGATGCACCTAGCGCCAGAGGCGCGGCAGAAGGTAGCCAGGGGCACGACTCCTATGCTCCCGGCATTGCTGAGGGCGATTACGTCACTCCCAAAACGGTGCTCGGTTACGTGGGGACCTCCGGGAATGCGCAGGGCACACCGCCACATCTTCACTTCGGCGTTTACACTCCGACAGGGCCAATCGATCCGCTGCCGCTACTCACCGACAGAACAGAGCCGGAAAAGTCCCAACGTAAACAGGGAACAGCAAACAGCAAGCGTAAAATCGGAAACCGCAGGTAGTGATGAGTTGTGGCAAGAGTCACTACTCCGAAGGCGGCTCAAGCCCCGCTGAATTGCAGGTCTAGAAGGGTGGCAAAGCGCAACGCAACCCCGCTCTAGATTCGAGCGACTTAACCTTGAATTGACAATTCAAGCCTAGGAAATTTGCAGGTTGGGAAGGGGGCGAAGCGGAGCGCGCCCCCGCTCAAGATTCGCACCACTCAACTTGAACTGACAATCCGAAGCCCAGCGCATTTGCAGGTTGAGCGGGGGCGCGCTTCGCTTTGCCCCCTTCCTGACCTGCAAATTAGCGTAGATACTTTTTGGGTCCTCACTTAGCCTCTTCAGGCGGTGTGAATTAGAGGAGGTAGTCGGTATTCGGGCGTTCGCCCACTGCTCAAGGAAAAGGGAACCAGGTCCTTCCCCGGTTCCCCTTTTGCATGTCACCACTTCGCTCTCAGTTTCGATTCCAGCTTTTCAGTTACGGCTTCTTTTCCGCGCCAGCCAGTTTCAGCTTCGTGCTTACTCTTTCGAAATTCGCCTGGTAGATCCCCAGATTAGGATCTTTGTTCTGCTGGCCCAGGGTGCTTGCCTTTTCATAGAGTGGCGCCGCCAGATCAAGACGACCACCTCTCTCATAAGCTTCTGCCAGGCTGTCATAGACGTTAGCCGACCCGGGATAGCGCTCGACGTTGCTCTTAAAAGCCGCAATCGCTTCGTCGGGCTTATCGCCAAAGAGGAGTTGATAACCCACCTGATTCATGAGGTTCTCCGGAACCGGAATCGCGAAGCCAAACTTCGTTGAAAGCTTCTTGTAGTGCTCCTCAACGCCTTTTAGATCGCCGGCCACTGCGCCGGTATCCGGATCTCGCGGCATCTGCCAACCGTTGTAAACTTTGCGCAAACCAAAATAGTGGCTGCGCAAAACCACCGATCCGTGATCCTCGTCGGCCATCTCTTGCGCTTCCCATTCAAAGCCCTTTGCCTGGTTCTTAGCGAGCACCTGCTTGAACTGGTGAAAGGCGTCCTCAATCGGTCCGGGTTCGTGCCCGAGAGAGAAATAAAGGGTCCGGTCCAACTCTTTTCGCGTTTTGAAAAAATCCTCGGCGCGCTTCACGGTTACTTGATTGTCCCACTGCAATGCCGGGCTCACCGCGATGTATGAGTTGAATAACTCCGGACGTGAAACCATGGCGTGAACCGTGAACAGACCGCCGAGGGAATGCCCGGCCAGGATACGGTACGGCTGTACTCGGTAACGCTTTTCGATCTCGGGAATCAATTCGGTCTCGATAAACTTGAGAAACTTGTCGCCACCGCCGCTGGTTGGAAACTGAAGCTTTCCGTCGGGGTTAGTTGTCTTAACCTGGGTGGGGCTGAGATCCCGAGTGCGATCTGTGTTAGTGATTCCCACCACGATCAACTCCGACATCCGTCCATTTCGCGACAGAAACTCGATCGTGGCGCCGGTGTGGCCAATATGGCCGTCGCCATCCGTCATATAGAGCACAGGAAGGCGTTGGTTTCCTGCTTCGTAGCCGGCCGGAGTGCGCACTAGGATTGTTCTCTCTTCGCCGAGCACGTCTGATTTCAACCGCAGGGTTGTAACCCCCGGAATTGCCGGCGCCTGAGCGAAAACGGCGGAGCAGAAGAGCAGTAGGAAAACGAACGCACTCGGGAACGCGGCGAAGCGAGCGAAGGTCGTTCTTTTGGAGGGGGTGCGAAGTCGGACTTTACCGGCATCCGAGAGAACTAACGCAGAATGAATTGTCATCGTCTTGACTCCTAAGGTTGAAGGGTTGGATAGCGCAGCACACCACCGCGGCGAAGTTGATGCGTATGGAGATATCTGCAGTATGCCTATTATTACAAGAAACAAGTAAAGCGAAGAAATTTGTGACTAAATGGCCGGGGCCTGTGATGAGTTGGCCTTTAGTGTAAACCGAATTGTTAACACAAAAGACTAGCAGTGTCCTAAGTTTGAACTTGAGAGGCTAAGCCCTTTATAGGGCGACCTCCAACTACAGAACCGAGGAGCGGTAGCGACCGGGTCTTGTTTCGATTTCACTCAATAGGGATTCCATCCAGACCCGGTCGCTACGGCTCCTCGGTTCCGTAATTGAGTGGAATACTCTCAAAAGTCACCATCAAGCAGATGCGTCGTGTGTTCAGTGACACTGCCGGGTACTGACGGCCCTCCATTGAAACTCGACTGAGGCTGTGCAGTTTCATTAATGACGGCAGCAGGTTTGGTTCGAATCAGAAGCCCGGCGATTATGTGTCCTAGACCGGACAGCGTCGGCACGAGCCCAGCCAGCCAAAGAATGCGAATCACTGGCTCCAGCTCAAAAGGAATCCTGGCTACGGCTTCAGGTGGAAGTTTTAGGACCACGGCTGCTGAGAAGAAGTAAAGGAAAATCGTTAACGCAATTCCACTAAACAGCGAGACCGTGCCTTTAACAATATGATCTTCGCGCCGTTCCGCCGCTGTTTTCTTTTTTTTCCCGAACGGCCAGGAGGGCTTATCAGCTTTAGTTGCTGGAGTCGTCTTCGCGATCTCCTGGTTCATGCGCTCGAGCGCGCGCGACACTTCTTCGGTGACCTGCTCCACCTTGAGGTTCTTAACCATCTCTTTCAGCTTGGGCAGAGGGCCGCGATCGCTGCGGGCAATCGCCTCACTGAGTGCCACTGCCTTGCCGATGACCTTGAGGTTCGCGCCGCAAGAGCGGCAAAACTGCAGGCCTGAGGAAGATTCGGTGCCACATTGCGGGCAATACATTCTTGGAAGTCCTCGATCGTAAAGCCTAAATGAACAGTCCGTGATTGCAGCTATCAGAACGGCGAAAGCTAAAACCTAACTACGAAGCGCAAGCCGCCCGTGTTTCACATGCGCACTAGAAACTTGGTAGTGAGCCAGTTTGAACTTGAGGTCACGTTGAATGTGCTTTCGAATCCCGGAGGGATTTAAGTCAATAGCGTGTGCCGAGCGCTTTACGCTAATCTGTCAGAACGGCGAGCGGTAGCGACCCGGTCTCAACGGGAAGAATACAAACCGGTCGCTACCGCTCGCGGTTCTGACAAGCGTCGCGCGACGCTCGCCCACGGCTATTAACCTAGATCCCTCCGGGATGATGTGCCGCAACCCAACCTGATCTATTAAGAAACCTGCTACTCGCGATAAGAAGGATCGATGCGGTCGAGTTTTCGAAGCAATCCCGGCCAGGTAAGCGCTGCTCCTTGTCCTAACGTGACCACACCCAGTTGGGCTGCCACGCCACTGAGAATCTGGTCCGGCACCCGTACCAATTCCGATCTTCCTGACTGCGCGAGAATTTGAATCCTGCAAGCGCGCTCGAGAATATACATCGAGAGAAATGCTTCGGCGGCACTATTGCCGATAGTAAGCAGGCCGTGGTTTCTCAGTATCAAATTGTTCTTAGTGCCGAGATCCTCCACGAGGCGAGGTTTCTCTGCCTCGTTCAGGGCCAGGCCTTCGTAATCGTGATAGGCAAGCGAAGCGAGAGGGAAGAGAGCCTGTTGTGAAATCGGCAGCAGTCCACCCTTCTGCGCGGAGACCGCGATCCCATAGTCGGTGTGTAGATGCATCACGCAGAGCGCGTCCTCGCGGGCAGCATGAACGGCGCTATGGATGGTAAAGCCGGCCGGGTTGATGATATAGGAGGTTTCGCTCACGATCGTGCCGTCGAGATCCACTTTCACCAGACTCGACGCTTTAATCTCCTCAAACATCATTCCGTAGGGATTGATCAGGAAATGGTGCTCGGGTCCGGGCACGCGCGCGGAAATATGGGTGAAGATAAGGTCGTCCCAGCCGTAGTGCGCTACCAGACGATAAGCCGCAGCCAGATCTACCCGAGCCTGCCATTCCTGGTCAGAAACCTGTTCGCGGATGGATGATTTCTCTTGAGCTGTACTACTCATTTCACCTCCTCCAGCTATTGCTTACTTCGATTTTTAATTGCGCCTCTGATGTTTTGGACTGCATCAATGCACCTGCGGATCAATCAGCGCCTTCAGCACGCGTCCAGTCGCCACTTCAGCAAGTGCATCGTTAGCATGTACGAGATCGTAACGAGTGAGTTTCATCTGCGCCCATGGTGCCGCGCGCTTGGCGTCAGAGATGATTTGAACGCCCCGGTAGAAGTGAGAGAAATCCGAACCCCAACAGCCGCGCACATCGAGGTGCTTCTTGTTTAGATCCAGGTGTGGGTTAAAGGCGGTTTCGGATGGCACTCCGCCATGATCGGTGTACTGCCCGACAATCACAACGCGGCCTGCTTCACGGGTAAAGCGCATCGCCTGGACCACGGCTACCGGTGCACCCGTAGCTTCAATCGTTACGTCAGAGCCGCGACCGCTGGTGTGCTCTCGGACCCACTCGAGTCTTTGCTCGTCGTCATGAGTCTCGATGTTGAGCACAGCAGCGGCTCCGGCACCCAAAGCTGCTATCAAACGATGCTCGGGAGCGCCGATACACAGAACACGCAAGGCGCCACCCATCAGCGCGAGAATAATCGTGCTCAGTCCGACTGGACCCGAGCCCAGCACGAGTACCGTGTCTCCCAGTTTGACTTCTGCCCGCTCAACAGCATGCAGCGCAGTTGGTAATGCGCAGCCTCCGGCCATAAAAGTTTCCGGCTCCGCGTCGACACGAATGCAGTGCGTGCCCGGTTTGATATAGATCTGCTCTGCCCAACCACCGCAAAGCCCGTCATCAAGTCCGTAGGTAATCCCATAGACTTTCCGGTGCGGGCAGCGCGTCGTGGCTTTGGCTACAAGACAGTACCAGCAGGCGTTGCAGGTGCGATGTACGTCGAGAAAGGTGACACGATCGCCCTCATTAAAAAGTCGACCTTCCACATCACGCAGCTCTCCCCTAATCTTGCTCAGGCGGCCGATTGAAACATGGCCGGGAATGAGTGGATAGGGAACTCCCTGCAGCCTTCCTTGTTGTAAATACACGTCTGTACCGCAGACTTCGGAGAGTTCGACGTCGAGAAGAGCCGAATTCGGTTCGAGCGTTGGTGAAGGAACATCGCGAAGCTCAACGGGCGCGTGTGGAATTGGGATGACGGCAGCAATGGGCATGGGTCTGTTGCGTGTCAGCTTAACAACGGAAAGATAACGTGCAATCTGCAAAGCTGCAAAGGCCAACTCTGAGCGTAGGAGCGGCTACCTTCTGCCGCGCCTCCGGCGTTGGTTGAATCATCTCTCTTACGTGCTCTTGACAAGTCCCAATTCGATAGCTACAGAGCCCGTGCGAAGACTCGTTTTTCAAACAACCGCAAGGCAGTTCTACCGCGATCCCAGCCGCTACCGTTCTTGTGTACTGAAGGAAGCCAATGTTGGTCTGCCCCTCCCATGAGACAGGAGACTTAACTTGATTATTTGCATGAAGCTTGTTCCGGCGCGCCGAAGGGAATCTTCATACAGTAGGACGGGAGCATCAATCCTGGCGGGAACACTCAATCGAATGCCGGGAGCGCAGGCGTCCCGCCTGCAATGAGCGCCACAGGCGCGAAACAACAATCACTCCGTGTGAGTGCCCCCTGATTGAACCAACTCACAAAACAGGATATAAGACTAAGTACCAAATCACACCCCAGGGAGATATACACTTTGCCGCAAAGCCGACATCGAAAGTCTGGAAAGGCCAAGAAACGACCGAAGGCCAGATACCCGACAGCGAACCCGAGTTCTTCGGGAAAGAGCAATCAGAAGGT
>CAZVHN010000762.1:0-3048 GCA_964626895.1 uncultured Chloracidobacterium sp.
TTTGCCTTGGTTTCGGAACATGCAGTTACCTGTGACTAATATTTAAATCGCTTGCACCTGGCGTGAATCCAAACCAGGCATATCCCAACGCTGTCGTTCCGCAACGCGCGAATGTCGATGAATCTCGATGGGGCATTCGAACCGCTAGTATTGCCCAGGCGGACAAGCAAAAAGGCTACCGGGTTCGCCAACAAATAGCGCCTGAGCGACAAGCCCGACGACAGTTAAAACGCCAGCGAGCTTCCAATCGAAAGCTAAATGACGGAGCCCTCCCGTTGGATGGCCACCCACGCCTTGATTGCCTTGCCGACCTTAATAGGCAGCACCCTCCAGCACATGATGAAGGGCGTACCATCCTTTTTGTAATTGATTGCCTTGCCTTCAAATCGGCCACAGGCTTTTAGGGCGCCAGCAAGGCGCTCGATGACTTTCTTGTCTGTACCCGCTCCCTGGAGAATACGCGGGGTCTTTCCGATAACCTCCGATGGATCGTAACCCGTAAGCCTCTTGAAGGCCTTGTTTGCGTATGTGATTTTTCCCTCTAAGGAGGCGTCGGTAATTAGGACCGCATCGAAACTGTTGTCTGCGAGAACCTGAAGAAGCGCCAGGCTTGCTTCTTTACCCCCCAGAACGTTTTCTAACGAGGCAGTCATTTTGGTATCCTTTCAGAGAAGCCGACGTTGGATGAACGTCCGCTGGTTTCCGACGATCTCGCCCACAATAGCTGCGTAAAGGACTTGAAATTCTGTGGCAAATATCCTGATTGTTGGCGCCAGTAAGGGAATCGGGCTCGAAGTGGCAAAACGGGCGCTGGCGTGCGGCCACAGAGTGCGCGCATTTGCCCGCTCCACAGACAGCATTACCCTAACTGACCAAAAGCTCGAAAAACTGAACGGAGACGCTCTCAACAAAGAGGACGTCACATCTGCGTTACAGGGTATGGATGCGGTAATTCAGACGCTTGGGATCGCTTTAGGTCCTCAGCTGCTTCTCGGGCCCGTACGGCTGTTTTCGGAGTCAACGCGGATCCTTGTTTCAGCTATGCAGGCTGCAGGCGTCAAACGGTTGATTAGCGTCACTGGATTTGGTGCCGGCGACAGCTGCGCTAGCATTGGCTTCTTTCAGTACATCCCTTTTCGTCTTTTCCTCGGGCGCGCTTACGACGACAAAGATACTCAGGAATTCATAATTCGAAGGAGCAGCCTCGACTGGGTTATCGTGCGTCCTGGCATTTTAACAAACGGTGCTCGCACCGGGCGCTATCAGGTCCTTGAGGATGCCAAGAGTTGGAGAAACGGCTTTATATCGCGAGCCGATGTTGCAGATTTTCTGGTCAAACAAATCGAAGATAATACCTATCTCCGAAAGACCCCTGTCCTGACCTACTGAGATGCCAACCATTACGCTATCGATGCCGGTCAGGCATCAACGACCCAGCGGCGAAGATCAGTGAAAATGGCTTTGGCCATGCGTGCTGGCCTCCTTAGCCAGCATGCAGCTTCAATCAGAGCCAAGAATCCGGAACTTACCGGTAGATGGGATAGCGCTCGCAAAGTTCGATTGCACGCTTCTTCACGGAAGCCTCGATCGCTTCGTTGCCGTCATCGCCATTGTCGGCAAGCCCGTCGAGCACCTCAATAATCATGCCGCCGATCTTTTGGAACTCGGCGATGCCGAAACCACGCGTGGTACCTGCCGGCGAGCCGAGACGGATGCCGGAGGTGATCATTGGCTTCTCCGGATCGAAGGGCACACCATTTTTATTGCAGGTAATGTTAGCGCGGCCCAGCGCGATCTCAGCCGCCTTGCCGGTGAGCTTCTTGGGCCTGAGATCGACGAGCATCAGATGGGTGTCGGTACCGCCAGAGACGAGCGCCACTCCGCCCTTGACCAGCGTCTCGCCGAGCGCCTTAGCGTTGTCAATGACGCGCTTCGTATAAAGCTTGAACTCGGGACGGAGGGCTTCGCCGAAGGCGACGGCCTTGGCTGCGATGATGTGCATCAAGGGGCCGCCCTGAAGGCCGGGAAAGAGCGCGGAATTGATCTTCTTGCCGATCTCCTCGTCATTGGAGAGCACCATGCCGGCGCGCGGTCCCCGCAGCGTCTTATGGGTGGTGGTGGTGACAACATGGGCATGCGGCAGAGGGCTCGGATAGAGGCCTGCGGCGACGAGCCCCGCGAAATGCGCCATGTCGACCAGGAGATAAGCGCCGACGGAGTCCGCGATCTGCCGGAACCGCGCGAAGTCGATGACGCGCGAATAGGCCGAGCTCCCAGCGATGATCATGGTTGGCTTGTGCTTATGCGCGAGGCGCTCCACCTCGTCGTAGTCGATGCGGTGATCGTCGGGGCGCACGCCATATTGGACCGCGTTGAACCACTTGCCCGACAGATTGGGCGGCGCGCCATGGGTTAGATGACCGCCGGCGGCAAGACTCAGGCCCATAATGGTGTCGCCCGGCTTGATCAAGGCAAGCATGACGGCCTGATTGGCCTGCGAGCCGGAATGCGGCTGGACGTTCGCGAAGGCGCAGTTAAACAGGCGCTTGGCGCGGTTGATGGCGATCTGCTCGACGACATCAACATACTCGCAACCGCCGTAATAGCGCCGTCCAGGATAGCCTTCGGCGTATTTGTTGGTGAGGAGAGTGCCAGCGGCCTCGAGCACAGCTTTGGAGACGATGTTCTCCGAAGCGATCAGCTCGATCTCGTTCTGTTGCCGCTCGACCTCGTTTTCGATCGCGTCCCAAACTTCGGGGTCCGCGTCCTTCAGATGCTTGGTGAAGAAGTCGCTCCCGCGCGCCTCGACGCGTCTCGCATCACTTGCTGTCATGGCTAACTCCTCCTCGAGCTCGCATTCGCCCAAGCCGCAAAGGGCTGCCCGTCTTGCGCTGCTTCTCTCAAATACCAGCTGGGTTGGTCGTTCCGCCAGAGTCTCTCTGTGCGCATTGTTTGCGTCCTGTTCGACTCCCAATCAAAATAAGCAATCTCGTATCACAGAGAAAACTTAGTTGCATATCACGAAAATGTGTGTGGAATTTCATTATG
>CAZVHN010000763.1:0-6766 GCA_964626895.1 uncultured Chloracidobacterium sp.
GAACCATTTGCGGTAGCCAATGGATCCCACCGCTCAACTCAAGCAGGGGCCTCAACGCACAGAACCATTTGCGGTAGCCAATGGATCCCACCGCTCAACTCAAGCAGGCCACCTAACGCACGGGACCCTCTGGCTCCTACTCGCGCAGAGTGGCGGGATCCATTGGCCACGGCAAATGGTTCTGTGCGTTGTGTGGCTCCTGTCACGCCCTTTGAGGTTTCTCACTTTGGCGACTGCTTTTGTATCATGCTGCCCATGAAAACACTTTATCCCGCGATTGAACCTTTTGATACTGGTCGATTGAAGGTTTCAGATATTCACGAGCTTTACTACGAGCAGTGTGGAAATCCAAATGGCCAGCCGGTTGTTTTTCTTCACGGTGGGCCGGGTGGCGGCCTCCAGCCTTTCTATCGGCAGTACTTCGACCCGCAGGCTTATCGTGTAGTGCTCTTCGATCAGCGCGGTTCCGGTAAAAGCACGCCGCACGCCAACCTCGAAGACAACACAACCTGGCACCTGGTCGAAGACATTGAACGTCTGCGCGAACACCTCGGTATCGACCGCTGGCAGGTCTTTGGCGGTTCCTGGGGCAGCACCCTCGCGCTGACGTACGCGGAAACGCATCCTGAGCGGGTTACCGAGTTAGTGCTGCGGGGAATATTTCTTTGTCGCCCGCGAGAGATTCGCTGGTTCTATCAGGAAGGTGAAGGCGCGAGCGCGATTTTCCCCGACACGTGGGAAGAATATGTACGCGTTATTCCCGAACCTGAACGCGGTGACATGCTGCACGCGTATCACAAGCGGTTAATGAGTGACGATGAGGCGGTCCGTCTTGAAGCGGCCCGAGCCTGGTCAATCTGGGAAGGCAGCACTTCCAAACTATTTCCCGATGCGGACCTGGTGGAGCATTATGCGGAACCGCACACAGCACTCGCACTGGCCAGAATCGAGTGTCATTACTTCGTCAACAACATCTTCTTCGAAAGCGATAACTACCTGATCGACAACGTCGACAAGATTCGACACATTCCCGCCGTGATCGTCCAGGGTCGCTACGATATCGTCTGTCCTATCATGAGCGCATGGGATCTCCACCGGGCCTGGCCGGAAGCAGACCTCAAAATCATCCCCGATGCCGGCCATTCGGTTACCGAACCCGGGATCATCGACGCTCTCGTGGAGGCCACCGACCGCTTTCGCGATACTTAAAAGGTTTACTCCGGCGCCAACGTTGGCAGGAGGCCCTAACGAATCCCGGTTGTTTCCATTCGCGTTGATTTCAAAGAGCCTATTCAGTAGTAGGTTATTATTAGTCCGCAAATCCGAGACAGTAAGCGAGAACTTGTCCTCGTGCGCATCAAGTCGAAAACTTTTAGCCCGTCATCTTTGGAGATTCGCTTGCTGGGCCCCTTCCGCATCGTGGTCGACGGCACTTCCGTAGATGAAGGCCATTGGTCGCGCCGCAAGCCCCAATTGCTCTTGAAGCTGTTAGCCCTTCAGCCCCATCATCAACTTCATCGTGAGGAGGCGATGGAGTTGCTTTGGCCAGAACACGAACCTGAGTCGGCCAGCAACAATTTACACAAGGCGATTCATCTGGCGCGGCGAGCACTGGAACCAAAACTACACTCACCCGCCGACTCCCATTTTATCTTCACCCAAGGCCAGCAAATAGTTTTGCGTGCGCCCGACAAGCTGTGGATTGATGTGGAAGCATTCGAACACGCGACGGCTGAAGCTATAAAAAGCGAAGATGTGGAGGCTTACACGGCAGCGCTTAGCTTATACACCGGCGATTTGCTGGCCGAAGATCTCTATGAAGACTGGGCAGCCACAAGGCGAGAGCAGTTGCGGGGCGCTTATCAAGAACTCTTGTTAAGACTCGCCTGGCTGTATGAAAGGCGCGGCCAGTACCAGCAAAGTATCGAACGTTTCAAAGAACTGGTCGCCCGCGATCAATCGAATGAAGAGGCCCACCGCCAACTGATGCGCCTCTATACGCTCACGGGTAACAAGCATCAGGCGCTCAGGCAGTACCAGCTTTGCTGCGATGCTCTCGGCAAGGAGTTAGACGCTGAGCCAGACCGCGCAACCCAGCAGCTTCATCAGCAGATCATTTCAGGCCAACTCGCGCCGCCATCGCTTGAAGTCGGGCGCGACATGGGCTCGGGCGAGACAATCGACTCACTGGCCATATTACCGCTCGCGAACGCGAGCTCAGATCCAAATGCTGAATACCTCTCGGATGGCATCACTGAGAGCATTATCAACAGTCTTTCACAATTGCCGCAATTGAAAGTGATGGCCCGCAGTACGGTCTTCCGTTACAAGGGAAAAGAAGTTGAAGCGCAGCAGGTCGGAGTTGAGCTAAGCGTGCGCGCGGTGCTAATGGGAAGGGTACTCGCTATTAGCGACCAGCTTGTCATCGGCGTGGAACTCGTTGACTCCAGAGACGGCTCACAGCTCTGGGGCGAGCATTATAATCGTAAGTCAACAGACATCTTTGCAGTGCAAGAGCAGATTTCTAAAGAGATCGTCCAGACGTTGCGACTGAGGTTAAGCGGCGCAGACAAGGGTCGATTGACTAAACGTCACACTGAGAACACGGAGGCATATCGACTCTTTCTTAAAGGCAGGTACTTCTGGAATAAGCGGACGGCCGAAACAGTGGAAAAAGGTATAGAGTATTTTCAAAGAGCGATTCACACCGACCCCAATTACGCTTTGGCTTATGTCGGGTTAGCCAATGCATATGCCAAACTCGGAGATGTTGGCGCGGCTGCAATGCCGCCGAGAGTGGCCTTTTCGAAGGCCAAGACGGCTGTCCTCAAGGCTCTGAGAATCGACAGTGAACTCGCCGAAGCTCACAACTCATTGGCGCATCTCCACATGCATGATTACAAGTGGTCTGAGGCCGGGCGAGAATTCAGCCACGCCATCGAGCTGAATCCGAACTATGCCACAACTTACCATTGGCATGCTTGCTATTTATCAATGGTTGGACGACCAGACGAGGCAATAATACAAGTGGCTCGAGCCCTGGAGCTTGATCCGCTCTCGCTTCCGATTAATGCCGATTATGGAGAGCTTCTCTACTTCGCTCGGCAGTATGATCAAGCCATCGAACAATTTGAAAAGACGCTTGAAATGGATCCTCATTTCTATCCGGCCCATATCGACCTTGGCCGAGTCTACGAGCAAAAAGAGATGTATGAGGAAGCTATCAGTGAGTTTCAGAGAGCCATGGAGCTCTCCGGCAGCACAGACGCGTTAGCCGCGCTCGGCCATGCTTACGCGGTGTCGGGTGCGAACGAAAAAGCGCTGGATATACTCACCCAGTTGAGTGAATTATCGAAGTCGAGATATGTCTCGCCTTATGGGATGGCGGTGGTCTATGTAGGCCTTGGCGAGAACAGCAGGGCTCTGGAGTGGCTGCAAATAGCATCGGAAGAGCATGCTGGTTGGGTGATTTACCTGAACGTCGATCCGAAGTTCGACCCTTTGCGCGGAGAACCGAAATTCGAAGATCTTCTACGAAGCGTCGGCCTCGCGCCGTAATGCTTCAAGACGGAGAAGAGAATGATTAAGCAGCAGTCAGAATTGGAAGCCAGTTACGACCGTGTCGCAGAGCATTTCGCAGATGAGTTTTTCGGAGAGCTCGAGAGAAAGCCCTTTGACCGTGAACTGCTGAACGAGTTCGCGAAAAACGCCCGCACCCTGGGACCGGTTTGCGAGATCGGCTGCGGACCGGGCCAGATCGCGCGCTACCTCAAAGATCGCGGAGTTGATATTTATGGAGTTGACCTTTCTTTGGGGCAGATCAAATGTGCGAGGCGTCTGAATCCTGACATTACATTCGAGCAGGGTGACATGCTGGCGCTCGATACCCCCGAAGCTTCATTGGCCGGGATCGTTGTGTTTTACGCAATCATCCATCTCAAGCGAGAAGATGTGACACGGGCTCTCAAGGAGATGCATCGAGTTCTCAAACCGGGTGGAAGCCTGCTCCTCTCGTTTCATGGAGGCGCGGGCGAACTTCATAGAGAAGAGTGGTATGAAAAGCCTGTGTCCATTGATGTGACGTTACTGGACAAAGATGAGATGAGGGGCTACATGAAGGCGGCTGGGTTAGAGGTTGAGAGAATTGTCGAACGGGAGCCTTATGAGTTTGAGTATCCCACACGCCGCGTTTACGTCTTCGCGAGAAGACCCACTCCGCCGAAATAGCCCGGTAAATTATGTTAGATGCCGTACGAGTTGAAGAACGTCACTTCGGCGCCATAGACCCAAATAACTTCTCAAGCTACTCGCTCTTCAACCTCACTATCAGCTTCATCGCGAGCAAGCCATGGAGGCTCTGTGGCCTGACTCAGACCCTGATGCCGCTAACAACTTGAACCCCGATGAATCTGAAAAATCAAATCTAGTCCAGCAATTTACTGCCGGTAGTGGGCAGCGTGCTGCCGCTCGCACGTTGCAGAGACGGGCGCGCCGAGAGCGTAAAGGAGAGCATGTGCCTCATGAAAGCTGTCGTGGCGTAAGCGGGAAGTTTTTGGGAAGAGTCGGTGAAGTTTTAGGTAAGGCGGAGCGGATAGGATACGCTCTGCAAGCGAGAAACGTTACAAGCGCTAGACAGTACTAGCCGACAGCTTTGAATGAAGGCAGCCCCGGATGCTCTGGCCATGATCGCCGCAACGATGCTGGCATCCCGCGCGCTCACGGCCAGAGCAACTCTCATTGAAGGAGAAAAGACAATGACTGGATTGATACTTGATCGAACTTTGTTTCTGAAATTAGCAGCCTTCCTTTTGATCGGAGGACTCTTGGGCCTGGGGGCGATGAAGGCTTACTCGGGGAAGACGAACGCTTCGCTCACGGCTGGCCGCGAAGAGCATGAGGACAGGGGGGAGAAAGAAAAAAAGCGGGCAGAGAAATATCTGTATGTCTGGGCTGGCGATCAAGCGCGGACAAAGCCGGACTTCCTGGCCGTTGTGAATTTTGACGAAAACTCTCCGACCTACGGAAAAGTGATCACGACGGTGCCATTGCCCGCGCCCGGAGCGACAGGCAATGAACCCCATCATGTTGGACTCTCGCGCGACGGCAAGGTGCTGGCCGCCGGCGGACTCTTGAGCGTATTGAAAGGTCAGAAGGAGATCTTTTTCTTTGATCTCTCAAATCCGGCATCACCTAGATTCATCTCAGCGGCCGATCCGCCGCAATCGGCCATCACGGATGAGTTTTACGCGCTGCCGGAAGGGGGCTTTCTAGTCACCATGATGGGAGGCGCTCAAGGACATCATCCCGGGAGAGTCTCCGAGTTCAATAAAGATCTGAAGCTGATTGCGGAATATCCGCAGGAACCGCCCGACGATGGTTTTAATCCTCACGGCATCTCTGTTCGTCCCGAAATGAACTTGATGGTCACGAGCGACTTCATCTGTCCTTCGACCACTTTGCATGCTGTGCCTGGCGATCTGGCGCTGCGAGGCAGCGTGAGAGTCTGGGATTTCAAGGAGAGAAGGATCCTACGAACGATCAAGATTCCCGGCGCGTTGGGAACCATTGATGTGCAGTTTATTCCTCGTGACGCAAAAGGACGGGCTTACACGGCGGGCATGGCCGACGGTCAGCTTTATCTGCTTGATACACAAGCGGGAACGGCGAAAGCTGTTTTTGACTTCGCCTCGATTGCCAAAGGAGGATGGCCGCAACTGATGCGCGTGACGGCGGACGGCCGGCGTCTATTCGTCTCGATGAATATGGCTGGCAAAGTCGTCATGTTTGACACTTCGAGTCCGGAAGCACCGAAGGTTCTGAAGGTGCTCGATCTGGGCGCTAACTCAGGGCCCCACTATCTAGCGCTCACAAGAGACGAAAACCGTCTGATCATCACCGATTATTTCTTAAACGAGGATGAAGCAGGGAAAGTGCACGCTGAAGGAGACCACAAGGTCCATGTGGCAAGAGTGACGGCCAGGGATCTTGCACTCGATCCCAAGTTTCGTCTCGATTTCAATAGCGCGTTCCTCGCTGGTGCGGCGCGCCCACACGGTGTTGCTTTTAAGTAGAAACCAGTACCCACGCGGGCTGCCCGCGGGGGGACCCCGCTCCCGAACGATTCAGAACCAAGCAAGGCGTACTGGCCGGATCCCAGGTGCGAAAGGATGATAGCCGAAACGACTCACAATGGGGCGCATGAGAATCTACAACTCATTTCTTGTCCGCTGTTGGCTGATTCAAGACCCATCGCAAGGCGAGAGATCGGTCGTTGACGTTGAGCACATTCAAACCGGAGCTTCTACGCGCGCGGCGAGTTTGACCGAGGCTGCAAGGTGGGTCTTCAAAACGTGCCACGCCGAGAGGGTCAATACCGAGGAAACCCAAGATGTGGGCCGGCGGCATTGTTGAAGGCCGGGGGCAAGGCAGCGCGCCCCCGCTCCAGATTCGCAGCTACCCAATCTTGAATTGACAATTCAAACTCAGGAGATCGCCTCAGGGAAATTTGCGGGTTGGGAAGGGGGCAAGGCGGCAGCCGCGCCCCCGCTCAAACTGCAAAGCCACTCAACTTTGAATTCACAATTCAAACTGAGGAAATTTGCAGGTTGGGAAGGGGGCAAAGCGGAGCGCGCCCCCGCTCAAGATTCGCAGCCACTCAACTTATTGAGAAAGGAACCAGTTGAGAGTTAGGCTTGTGTGGCACCCTGACCTGAGCGGGGGCGCGCTGCGCTTTGCCCCCTTCCCAACCTGCAAATTTGCAAAGGCT
>CAZVHN010000764.1:0-2848 GCA_964626895.1 uncultured Chloracidobacterium sp.
GGTCACCACATAAGTGCCTGTTTGCAGCTCCGCCAGGGTGTAGTTTCCTGACGAGTCGGTCACGGTGGATCGTTCGATGCCGGTCCCTACGTTCTTCGCCGTCACAGTGGCTTCAGGAATAACCGCGCCGTTGGGATCGGTAACCGTGCCCAGTATGTTTCCGCGGAATGTTTGAGCGGAAAGTGGAATGGCCAGCGCCAGTATCACAACCGAGGCCGCGGCAAAAATCAGGGCCCAATGTTTTCGCGCGCACTGAGTGACGGGGGGAAGGTCAATAATTGTGACTTGTATCTGACACGTTCTATTCATCAGAAAGATACCTCCTGATCGATCGAACAGTTTGGACTGGAAGACCTTGCGAGGTGGCTGGATTATATCTCTGCAGATGACCCAGTCAATCAGCATTTCTCGTATTGCTGCAAACTTTTGCGGTTTCATTGAACAGCCTGGCTCGCTTGGACTTTCCGGCAGCCTGTAATAAAGTCGCGCTCACACATCAATCATCGCGAAGAAACCTATGAAAACGTCTCTCTCTATCGACTCGGTACGAGATACCACTGCTCGTTTGCGACAGGCAAACAATGATTTCGCGCGGAAATATCCTGGCGAGATCGGCCGGCGGCAACCCGTGCACACCGTCTATGGCGGCGCTCATCTTTTCAAGGCTGATTCGGCCCAACGCCTGGGAGCATTGGCCCGCCGCTCACTGGACCAGTTTGCCCCGGACTTTCTGGTATTCGCAAAAGCGCTTGACCTGCCTGGGACTGTCGACTTGCCTGACTCGGTCGAGGATGCCAAGGACTTGAATGAGCGACTGGAAGACAACCCAGACGATGTGCGTCGGGAAAACAAACCAGCATGGCTGGCTCATACCATTTACCGCCGCGTTAGCGATAAGTTACGGCGCGAGCCGGTAGAAGATTTTCGGATTGATTTCGAGGACGGTTATGGAAATCGTCCTGACGCAGAGGAGGACGGGCACGCTGTTGCCGCCGCGTCTGAAGTGTCAGAGGGAACCAGAAATGAGACGCTGCCGCCGTTCATAGGAATTCGTATCAAGCCTTTCACGGAGGAGCTTCGTGAACGAAGTCTTCGGACGCTGGACATCTTCGTGTCCACTCTGTTGGACAAAACTGGTGGTCAGCTTCCGGAGAATTTTGTCGTTACCCTGCCCAAGATTACGATTCCTGAACAAGTGTCGGCTCTGGTCGATTTCTTTGAGTTACTCGAGAAGGAAACTCAACTAGCCCCCGGCTCACTCAAGATGGAGATGATGATCGAAACCACACAGTCGATCATAAACGACCGCGGGGAGATCAATCTTCCGTTGTTGCTGGCCGCTGGCAGAGGGCGTTGCGTGGCGGCGCACTTTGGTACGTATGATTACACCGCGAGTTGCAACGTCACGGCCGCCTATCAGCACATGATGCATCCCGCCTGTGACTTTGCTAAACACATGATGCAAGTCTCTTTTGCCGGAACCGGCGTCTGGTTATCTGACGGGGCCACAATCATCATGCCGGTGGCGCCACACCGGTTCGTGGAGGGTGGGGCACCTCTAAATCCGGAACAGATCGAAGAAAACCGTGCGGTCGTACATCGCGCCTGGAAACTGCATTACAACCACATTCAGCACTCGCTGGAGAACGCCTTTTATCAAGGGTGGGACCTGCACCCCGCACAGCTGCCTACGCGTTACGCCGCCGTCTACGGGTTCTTCCTCGAGAGCCTGGACGCGGCCTCGGAGCGACTGAAGAATTTTGTGGGGAAGGCTGCGAAGGCAACGCTAGTCGGCGATGTGTTTGATGATGCGGCGACGGGCCAGGGGCTGCTTAACTATTTCCTGCGGGCGATCAATTGCGGCGCATTAACCGAAGAGGAGGCGGTCGAGTTATCTGGCCTCACCATCGCCGAGCTCCGTTCCGGTTCGTTCGTAAAGATTCTGAACAACCGGCAGAGCTTGTAAGTTAGGGTTAATGCCTCTCTATGGGCGCTCGTGTGTTAGTATTCCGGCATCTCACCCTATCCTGGAGCTTTCGGTATGCCTACAAAGATAGAACCTCTCATGACCGTCACGGACCTTGAGGCGATGCCTGAAGACGGCAACCGCTATGAGGTTATCGAAGGAGAACTATTTGTGTCTTGCGCACCGGGCCTCACCCATCAGCAAGTTTCCATGAACATTGCGTTCCTTATCAGGAGTTACCTGGAGAGCCACCCAATCGGCCTCGTTTTCGCAACCCCCGGCCTCATCCTAACTGAGATGAGCGGGGTCATTCCCGATATCGTGTTCTTCCGTCACGAACGAAGTGGGGAAATTATTTCCGGCGAGCGGCTGACGGGTGCTCCTGATCTCGTGGTCGAGATTCTCTCGCCGGGCGCGGAAAACATACGGCGAGACCGGGTCGCCAAGCGCCAGCTGTATGCCCGACACGGCGTTGCAGAGTACTGGATGGTAGATCCGGAGAAGCGAGCCCTGGAAGTCTATCGCTTGCAAAGCGGCTCTTTGGAATTAGTTGCGACGTTGAAGGAGGAGGACGAACTCAACTCACAATTTTTGCCGGGATTCTCCTGTGTCGCTTCCAAGATCTTCAAATAAAAAAGTGTGATTCAGATCGACTACGTTCCCGGATATTCTCGCCAAGTTTTCTGAGAGCTCCAAAAGATTTCTGACCGAAACGAGGATGATGATGAGATTCTGGAAGGAAACTGCTTCGCTTGCATTAATACTAACTCTTGCCGTAACGATTTGCAGTGGCCAAAGAAAAAGTAAGCATGGGGAGGTTGGCGATCCTGAGCTTGCCAAAAAGATCCGGCGCTTTTCCCCCACCGTTTTAACCGCTGATAC
>CAZVHN010000765.1:0-4273 GCA_964626895.1 uncultured Chloracidobacterium sp.
ACCGCCCGTCCCAACCTGCGAATTTCCGAATGTTGTTTTGTATCCTGGAGCCTCGCGCTGACATCCTTCCCTCCCACCGCTAAAATTATCAAGGCCGTCGCCGTGAGTAGAGAAAGCAACAGTCCGCCCATCACAGACCACGGACGGTAGACGAAACTAACCTGGTGTTCGCCGGTTGGGATCGCAACCCCACGCAAACCATAGTTGACACGCAACACATCGGCAGCTTGGCCATCTATGTAGACGCGCCAGCCGGGATAATCATTCTCGCTCAGCACCAGAATTGAATTCCCATTGGAGTGGGTCTGCAAATTCACCCGGTTTGGCTCGTACGTGGTGATTTCCGCGCGCCCGGCTTCCGCTGTGGCTGCTAAAGGATTCGCCGGTTCAGCTTCGACCAAAGCTGTGCGTAGCGGGTCCCACTTTGATCCGTCAGGCAGCGAGCCGGTGCGAATTACCTGAAGTATCGCGTTTTCATCGAGCACACGGGTGTCCGACGCCAGCCATGCGCGCGGCAAGGCCCGGACATTCTCGTAGATGTTTACGTGACGCGCGCGGGCCAGGAGTTTCCAGCGATCGCTCTTCTCCTCACGAGGCTGTGCCGGTTCCGTCTCGGGTGACGTGCTCTCTACTTGAATCAATTCCCGGCTAAGCGGGTAGGATTTCTCCTCGCTCGCATTTACGAGGGATATGCGAAAGACAGTCAGCAGCAAGTTGGGCCACTGGGTTTGTGACTCAAGTAAGATTTCACCGCTCTCAATTGCCGTTTTTTCCGGAAACGCGAAGGAGGTTACGTACGTGTGGCCTTTATATCTATATTGGGTGTCGTCGACGTCATAGCTGGTCGCCACCGCGGGACGCCTGTGTCGAATGCGAGCCTGGATATCCGGTCGATCAAAGGCCCAGTCAGCGGTTTCCACGCCCGCGCGCAACATAAACTCAAAGATGCGACCATCCGTCGCTCTTAAGCGCAGCCGGCCGACAGTTACGTTGTCTGGAACATCCTCAGCCCATGATAGGTTAGTCAATAGTGCGACACGGTCCGACTCAACCGGTGGAACCGCAAACCGCATACGCTTGCTCGCCCCAATGTTCGGCAGACCCAAATCGCTCTGGGCAAACATTAAGCCGTCATACTTCTCTGTTGCGGGTGGAAAAGCCGCCTCGGTTGCGAAAGTGACGGTGTCAGAAGACGAGTCTGCTACAACTCTGTCAGATGGCTTTCGGATCGACAGAAGGTAGCGCGCATTTAGTAGATCTATCTCCCGACTGTTGCTGCGAAGCGTTGCGTTGGGATCAGTTAACTCGCCCCATAATTTCATTTGCCCCGCAAGCTGGCTGTAGCGCTCGAGCCCAAAACCATCGTAGCCAGCGACGTTCTGAATGCCATACATCATGTAGACATCGGGCTCAGTCCACAGCACCCAGTCACGCACTTGCTGGGGCGAAGGTGCAGCAGGCGCTGCCGGATCAAATGTTTCCCGCGTTGTAAGAATTCTGTAACGGTCGGGCTCACTCGGACCCTTCTCGCGCAGAAGGTTGACAGTCTCAGGCACGCCCCAGAATTCCCAAGGGATTCGACCGCTCGACGCGTACCATCCGCTGGACTGGCCCCACACAAACAGGTCGATGGCCAGAACTGCGAACCGAACTGCTGTGCTGCCGCGCCGCCTGCGGGCGAAGGCCCACAACGCCCACGCGCTCGCGGCGGCTACCAGGATCGGCAGGAACAGTTCGGGCGCCCGAAGGATGCTGACCGGCCCCTGACGTCCTAAATGAAAGGTCGCCGGTCGCCACCAGGTCACAACCAGACAGGTCAGAAGGAAGACAGAGCCGGCCACGATCGCGACTCGTCGCATCGCTTGCCTGCTTCCCCGAGTCGCGGCGAGAGAGGTTAGTCCGCGACCGGCAAGGACCGCGATCGCGAAGTTGACCTCCATCAGGTGTCGCGCGGGAACGCGGAAGAGATTGAGAATCGGTACATAGTAAATGAGCTTGTAGAGGTATAGTGGCGCGCCGCTTCCGAACGCAAGTATCAGGCAACTGAGCCCGGCAATTGCCCAGAACTTTGTGCGCGCGTCCGGTTTTAGTAGCAGCGCAACAAGCGCCAGCATGATCGCCAACACGCCGGCATAGGCGACGTACTCGACATAAAACGCCTGACCAATGTAAGGCGCGCGGAACAAGCGTCCATCGCCTCCGCCCATGACGTATGGAGCCACAAAGGTCGACACGAAACGCCGCGGCATCGAGAACGAAACGAAGAAGTCGTAGGTGGCCGTGACGCGCAGGCTGTTGCGAAGCAACTCGAACGTCGGTACGATCTGCACTGCGGCAAGCAATAGACCAATCGATGTGAAAGCGAGAGCGGACAGATAACGCTTACGCGTTTGGCGATCGGCGAGCGCCATGACGATGGCATAAGCTGCGACCAGCATTAGCGAATAGGCAGAAGTTTGCTGATGTCCCGCGAAAACCTGGAGAGCTACTAAAGCCGCCAATACCGCGGCGCGCGCGCGACTGCCGTTGCCGGCGTATCGTTCCAAAGCCCAAAGTACCCAAGGCAACATCGCAGCTGTGTGAACTATGTTGATGTGGCTGATCTGCCCTATGAGAAAACCACCCCATTGCCAGATCAGGCTGGTGGCCACGGCACCCGCTACCGACGCGCCCGTCCGACGCGCGTAAAGGTAAGCGCCCAGCGCCGCCACCATGTACGCCGAAATGACCATCAGGTCTGTGGCAACGACGGGAGAGAACACGAGATAGAACCAGTTAAGAGGAAACAGCAACCCGCCCTGGGCTGCGGCCAGCAGCGGCATGCCGCCGAAAATGTAAGGGTTCCAGAGCGGCAAATGTCCCGACCACACTATCTGTGCTGCCGCCACGCGCAGGGGGACGTTGAAAAGCATCCCGTCGTCGGGACCCAACACCAGGTGATTTCGTATCGCCGGCAAAAAATAGAAGATCGGCGCCAGGGTAACTGCCAGCGCCGCAACATTGTCAGTCTTTATCCTCAGGCGAGGGTTTAATGGACCAGTCATTAGAAGGTCAGGAACGTGTAGCGGGCGAAAGTTGGACTGTCGTGGCGCCCGGGCGCGTGCTCGAAATGCTCAAGCAGTTTGTCCTCGCGCATCAGGCTGAAGTGGTGTGCGCCGCGCTGCTGCTGGTGCTGGCCGTCAACCTCTTCGCGGCGATTTCGCGCAAGAGCATTACCAACGATGAAATCGTTCACATTCCGGCGGGATACTATCATCTAGTTGCCGGGGACTTCCATCTTAACAATGAGCACCCCCCACTGATAAAGATGTGGGCCGCACTGCCGCTCCTTTTCCTCCAGCCGGAGGAACCGTCTGCAGTAAACGATCCGAACGAAGGCTTCATGGAGCGCACCTGGGGATACCACCAGCGTTTCTGGCAAGCGAATCGCGCGCGTTTCGGCTCCATCACTTTCTGGCCGCGGGCGATGATGGTTCCACTCACCCTCGCTCTGGGCGCGCTAATCTTCATTTATGCGCGGAAACTCTTTGGTGAGACAGCCGCGCTATTCGCCGTGGCACTCTATGTCTTGGAACCCACCGTGCTCGCCCATGGACGCGTGGTCCACACGGACGTTCCGGCTGCGCTCGTCTACTTGCTCTTCTTCTTCGCCCTGCACTCGTACGCCGACGCTCCATCCGTCAAACGCGCTCTGTTGCTGGGACTCGCATGCGGTATCGCGCTCGTGACGAAGTTTTCGATGATTGTAATCCTGCCTGTCCTGGCGCTTGCGGCGGTCGCATCATTCTGGAGGGCGCCTTTGGAGCGCGGTGGCAAGCGCAGCACGACACCGCTTTGGATGAATCGAGCGAGAAGCGAATCCAAAGCGTCGTCTTCACCCCGACGCGTAAGGCCCGCTGCGGACCACGGGCCACTTCTCTCTGCCGGCGCACTCCATAAGCGGCTGGGCCGGGAAAGAAAGAAGGCTCTGCTTCACGTGGTGACGGTAACCGGTGTCGTCCTGCTCATCGTAAACGCCACCTACTATTTTCAAAGTCCGCCGCTCGAAGAGTCGGACGTGAGGTGGGTCGCGATGAAGTCGGCACCCCTATTTGGTGTTTTGATGAAGGCCTTCGCAGTGCTCTCGAAACTGGTGCCCACCTATTTCCTGTTCGGTCTTTACAACGTAGTCATCCACAACCATTACGGCCACGCCGCATCGTTGCTCGGCGCGCACAGCGACTTGGGTTGGTGGTACTACTTCCCCGCTGCCTTCGCGCTGAAGACCACGCTT
>CAZVHN010000766.1:0-6673 GCA_964626895.1 uncultured Chloracidobacterium sp.
TGAGAGCGGGGACAGGGTCCGCCTTCCTTACCTGACCTGCAAGTTAGCGGGGCTTGAGGAATGGGGCCAAACCGCAACTCTCGTCGCATATCGCAATAATTGACCCGCGACTCCCTTCTCCTTATCATCCAGACCGTGCAACCCGTTATTTCAGCCCAGCAGATGCGGCAAATCGACCGTCTTACCGTCGAGAACTTTGACACCCCTTCCCTGCTGTTGATGGAATCTGCCGCCGAAGCCGTCGCCCAGGCAATTACCTCAAATTTTTCCGGTGATCTTGTCGGTAAGAAAGCCCGAATTCTTTGTGGTCCCGGCAACAATGGCGGCGACGGTGCTGGAGTTGGCCGCGCCCTCGCGCGTGTCGGTGTTCAAACCGACGTGATCCTCTTTGGGAGGGTTGACGACACAAAGGGTGACGCGCGGACTAATTTCGAGATCGTGCGGCGACTGGCAAGTTTCGAAGCCGGGTCGAGTGCGCAACCTTCTCCTTTGAGCTTTCTGGAATGCGCCAGCGTTCCTCACTGGGAAGAGATTGCCAGACCCCGGGGCACTTACGACGTCATTGTCGATGCGCTTTTTGGCACCGGCTTGACCCGGCCACTTGAAGGAGTCTATCTCCAGGTTATCCAACACCTCGCATTGATCAGGGCTGCACGTGATCGCTCATCTCGATCTCGGCCCCTGATTGTGTCAGTCGACATTCCTTCGGGACTCAATGCTGATCTCGCCGATCCCATTGGAGCAGCAGTCCAGTCCGATCTTACGGTAGCCTTCACAGCTCCCAAACGCGCAAACGTGCTGCCCCCAGCCTCTCATTTCAATGGTGAGCTGATCGTCGCCAACATCGGTTCACCTTCCGCGTTAATCGAGTTTCCAGAAGCAAAACTTTTCCTGATTCAAGAGGCCGACGCGCGCGAATGGCTTATCGCCACGCGATACCAACCCGGCTCTTACAAGAATACGCATGGGCATGTACTGGTCATTGCCGGTTCGCGGGGCTTCACCGGTGCAGCGGCGCTCTGCGGTAATGCGGCGATGAGGTCGGGTGCCGGGTTAGTGACGATCGCGACTCCTGCCTCCGCACAATCTTCAGTAGTTGCGGCGGCTATGCCGGAAGTGATGACAACAGCACTAGCCGAAACAGATCGGGGCGCAGTGAGCGATGAAGCGATCGATCATGTCAAGCGCCTCGCCTCCAGGGCAACAGTTGTGGCCATAGGCCCAGGCCTTTCCGGGGAAGATGAACGCACCCGGAAATTTGTGAGGTCCGTCGTGCAAAACAGGACCACGCCCATTGTTATCGATGCTGATGGGCTGAACTGCCTCGCTCCCTGGCCCACCGAGATGCGAGGGTCAATAGCTCATCCCCTCGTTCTCACTCCTCATTCCGGAGAGATGGGTCGACTAATCGGGATCACTGATAAAGCTGAGTTGACCGATCGCGTAGCGTTGGCGCGCCACTTTGCGGTCAAGCATCAATTGATTCTGGTTCTCAAAGGTTCGCGGTCATTAGTTGCTGGGCCGGACGGCCGCGTATTCGTTAACCCGACCGGCAACGCTGGACTCGGAACTGCTGGAGCCGGCGACACGTTAACGGGTCTGATCGCCGGGTTCAGCGCTCAAGCATTCGCCACGCTAGGCGACGCGGACGCGCTATCGGCAACGATCGCTGCTCTCTACATCGGCGGTCTCGCTGGCGATCTCGCGGCGCGGGAAGTCGGCATGCGGACAATGGTCGCTTCTGACATCCAGGCGCACTTCGGCGCTGCGATTCGTTTGCTCGATCAGGAAGGCGAGATGCCTTGACCGGGAAGCTCTCTGGCTCGCGGGAGTTTTGGTGCCCCGCAACAACCCTAGATCTGGAAGCGTAGCGACCTCGCCAGCTACAGAACCGGGAGCGGTAGCGACCGCATTCAAGCAAGGCAGGATTACCGTGGGGATTGAAAGGCATCTTCGGCCTGACTAGGACGAGAAGAGAGTTACTTAAGGTCTTAGTAATCGACCCCACTTGATCCCTGAGCTGGTTGAGTGCGGTCGCTACCGCTCCCGGTTCTGTAGGAAGGCGCTGATCCCAGTCGTGAATGAAATCGACTACACCACCTTAAACTAACATGTCACTCCAACGCCGGGACAGTAGTACAGCGCAGTCGCAAATTCCAACGGGTGAGTGGGTCTCTCAAGAAGCCGCTGAAACTTTCAGAGTGGGCCAGCAAATCGGCGCGCAGCTCATCGGCGGGGAAATCCTCTTACTCAGCGGGCCTCTGGGTGCTGGCAAGACTGTGTTCGTAAAGGGAATCGCAGCCGCGCTGGGCCTTGATCCCGCGGAGGTAACTAGTCCCACGTTTACATTGGTCAATCCCTATTCGGGACGGCTTACTCTTTACCACATCGACCTTTATCGTCTCGATGAAGGGGCCTCAGCCGCCCACGCCGTCGATCTTGATGAGCTGCTACTAGATGAAAAGGCGGTGCTGGTAATTGAGTGGGCCGAACGCCTGGGTCGCTATCCCCTACCCGGGAGTGTCTGGAGGATCGTGATTTCCGGAGACGGAGACGATCCGCGTTCAATCTCGATCCATTTAGCCGGGGATACACTCGGATGAACGCGGATGCCGCGCCTTGTCAGAACGGGGAGTAGCGACCTGGTCTCAGTGGGGAGAATGATTTGTCCTTTTTCGAGATCCGCGTTTATCCGCGTAGATCTGTGGCTGAATGACTTCGCTATCGGACACCCCGGCCTGTGCCGACACACACTGTGCTAGAATCGGAACCAGATTTAGACAAGGAGACTAGAAAGCAATGCCATATCCAGAAATCATGATTCGACCGATGCGCGAGGAACTGACCCGTTTAGGGTTTGAGGAGATGAAGACGCCGGCGCAGGTGGATGAGACAGTGCAAAACTCCAAGGGAACCCTGATGGTGGTGGTTAACTCCATCTGCGGCTGTGCGGCCGGCAAGGCCCGCCCGGGTGTTGCCCAGGCGCTGCAACACAGCGTCCTCCCAGATAAGGTAGCCACAGTATTTGCCGGAGCCGATATCGAAGCAACTGAGAGAGCGCGAAACTACTTCACGGGTTATCCGCCTTCATCTCCTTCGATTGCCCTACTGAAAGACGGCAAACTCGTCTTTATGATGGAGCGGCACCAGATTGAAGGCAGAGGTCCTTCGGAAATCGCACGGGAACTTACCCAGGCGTTCGACCAGCACTGCGTTCAAACGGAAGCCTTTGCTGGTTAGTGGAACGGTTTGACCGCGAGCTTTAGGGAGTGGGGCGGTAGCTCGGGTTATTTCCATTTTTCATTTCTCGTTTTTCATTTGCCATTTGTGGCCTATCGTTCGTGTGGTTTCGTGGATGGTTCTTCATCTTTCAACTGAACAAGCGATCCACGAATCACCACGAAATAGTTTCGGTGCTATTTCGTGGGGTTTCGTGGATCGTTCTTGTATGGTTCCTATTTGTTGCGGGCGTCCCAGCCTGAAACTATGACTACCCATCACCCGAGTCTTTGGCTTGCTTGATGCCCTCGATGACCTTATCAGCATCAAACAATCTGCGTTGAAACACGGCGGCGGGAACTTTCAGATTATAGAGCTTGATGCGACTGTTGAGTTCGTCGGCCTTCTCACGAAACTCAGCGACGTTCCTTCCCCACGCGGCGTCATTCGGCGAGACACCTCCGGGTCGATAAATCTTCCAGGCACGGGTCAGTGTCTGGCGCGTGGCTTCGAACGTCGCATCAATATCCTTCCGTTCCTCGATCCACGCCGGGGCGAAGCCGGCATCGCGAAGGAGTTTGTGAACTACGCGCAAATCGGGATCTTCGAATGGATTCTCACTCAGATCGACCGGCTGTCCCTTTCCCGGCAGATTATCAAACTCGCCGGCTTCGATTGCTTCGCGAAGCATTCTCTCGGCCATAGATTCCAAGCGACTCATAAATTAACCTGCCTTAGTGGTGCGGCGCTCAAAGCTTTAGGAATGGAAAATGCTATGATCCTCATCCATGCCCGCTCCTCTCACGCTCGATACACCAATCGACGAACTGTATAAGTACAGGATTGCCCGCCTGGGCCAAACCATGTCACACAAGCTGGCGTTGGCATTAACGGGCTACCACGGCAAGAAAAGAGCCGGCAACGCTTTTGTTGAGGATCTTCTGACCTATCTCCCCATGAGATACGAGGATCGATCGAATCTCGCCCGCATTCGCGAACTGAAAACCGGAATGGAAGCCTCGCTCGAACTCTACGTTAAGAATGCCGGTGGTTATCAGGTGGGAAAGAAGCGCGGCTACGGCAAACCGAAGCTCTTCATCTTTGAAATTGTTGCAACCGACAAAGACAGGACCGGACAGGACGTCGCGGTCTGGTGGTTTGTTTCCGGGGCTCACGCGCACGACATCGTCGGCTACTACATGAAAAGGCTCACCCGCGGTACTCGCTTCATTACCTTCGGCAAGTGGGAGTGGGATGAGCGACGCGGGACCTTTGCTCTGCGTCTGCATAAACCTGGCGATGAGCTGGAAATGTTGCCGGCTTTGGCTGGACAGGGTGACGGGGAGATTGGGAGACGGGGAGAAACGGCGCTCTCGAAAACGGATGACACCAATGAAGAAGGCTCCGACGATCCTGCTCTGGCGGCCGTTCATGCGGGTCGCCGCGTGCCTGTTTATCGCAAGCTGGGAGACTTCTCTTCGAAACGAATGCGGGAGATCGTCCATGCCACTCTGGAATTAATTCCCGACGAGGAAATCAAGGAGACGCTTCCTGCTGAGTTGCGTCGGCGGCAGCGTATAACAGGTCGCGCAGACGCCTTTCGCCAGATTCACTTCCCACCTGAAGACGTGCCACTCGCCGAATACGAAAAAGCTCGCAGCCCCGCACACCAGAGACTGATCTTTGAGGACTTTTTCTGGCTCGCGCTGGGAATCGGATTAAAACGTGGCCAAAGAATCAAGGAAGCAAAAGGAGCCAGGATAACGATTGATGCTCAGGTGAAAGAGGCGATCGCTTCGGTGATGCCTTTCAAACTAACAAGCGCACAACGAAACGTGGTTAAGCAGATCTTCCAGGACATGAGATCCGATGCCCCGATGAACCGGCTGCTTCAGGGCGACGTCGGCAGCGGCAAGACGATCGTCGCGCTGATCGCAATGATCGCCGCCATGGAAAATGGTTACCAGACAGCGTTGATGGCCCCGACTGAAATTCTTGCCGAGCAACATGCTCGCAACATCAAAGGCCTGTTGGCCAGGACGCCTTATCGAGTTGAACTCTTAACGGGCTCTTTGCGCGCTGCGGAGAAGCGCCGTCTGCACGTCAGTCTGGCCGCGGGCGAGATACACGCCGCCATTGGCACTCACGCTCTGGTTCAGGAGTCGGTGTCGTTTAGCAAGCTGGGCCTGGTTGTAATTGACGAGCAGCACCGCTTTGGCGTCATGCAACGCGCCGAGCTGCGTGCCCGCGGCTTCAACCCAGACGTTCTGGTCATGACCGCCACTCCAATTCCCCGTTCGCTCGCGATGACCGTGTATGGCGACCTCGATGTTTCAGTGATAGACGAGATGCCCCCGGGGAGGACGCCGATCGAGACAAGGGTTTTTGCCGACAACTCGGACGATCGGCTGGAGGTGAAGCAGCTCATTGCCCGCGAGCTTAAGGCTGGACGACAAATTTATGTTGTCTATCCGTTGGTCGAAGAATCAGAGAAGATGGATCTAAGAGACGCGACGAAGCGTTACGAGTATCTGCGCGATAAAGTCTTTCCTAAGTATGCGGTGGGTCTGGTTCACGGAAGGATGAAGCCGGCGGAGAAAGACCAGGTAATGCGCCGCTTCGTGGCCGGGGAGATTCAAGTGCTAGTCTCCACGACCGTGATCGAAGTCGGTGTGGACGTAGCCAACGCATCCGTGATGGTAGTAGAGCACGCCGAACGATTCGGACTCTCCCAGCTTCATCAGCTCCGCGGGCGTGTGGGCCGGGGAGCGGAAAAGAGTTACTGCGCGCTGCTGACTTCGGATAAGAGAACAAGCGTCGCCGAGGAACGTCTGGGAATTATGGAACAGACCAGCGATGGTTTTCTGATCGCCGAAAAGGATCTCGAGATTCGCGGCGCCGGCGAACTTCTGGGAACCAAACAAGCTGGGCTTCCCGAATTTCGCATCGGCAATCTCTTCCGCGATCAGCAGATACTCGAGCAAGCTCGGAAGGAAGCTGAGTTCTACCTCACCAAGCGGGAGAAGTCTGTCGAAACCTCAAAGATGATTGAGCGCGTGCGAGCCGACCCGAGATTTGGTCTGGCACAGGTTGGGTGAATATCGTGGGCCCCGGCCGCACCTGAGTTAGTTTCACGCAAAGACGCAAAGGTGGCAAAGACGCAAAGTCTATCCGTGTTCCTCTTTGCGTCTTTGCCCACTTTGCGTCTTTGCGTGAAACCCTTGATAGTAGCCGCGATCCCTCGACTACGTTAAACTGCGTGGTGTTCCACTGCCATCACGATCTGCCGAAGCCAGTTACGGAAGGAATCTCTGCACGTGCGTCTATTACAACTGCTCGGACTCGTATCCACACTGATTTACGCTCACACTTTCGTGCCACAAGATCCAACACCAACTCCGCGTCCCGCCGCGGCGGCCCCGTTTTCGCAATCCGCATCACCGTCACCGACGCC
>CAZVHN010000767.1:0-2058 GCA_964626895.1 uncultured Chloracidobacterium sp.
TGTGCCGTTGATCTACAACGGCGGGGTAGTCGAAAACCGCATCAGTCTCAATCGCTTCGTTGAACTCACGTCAACTGCCGCCGCGAAGATGTTTGGCCTGTTTCCCAAAAAAGGAACGATCGCCGTAGGCTCGGACGCTGACATCGTGATCTTCGATCCCGAACAGGAGCAGACGCTAAGTGTGAAGACTAGTCACATGAATGTTGACTACAACATTTATGAGGGCAAGAAAATCAAAGGCGTCGTGGAGACGGTGCTCTCGCGTGGCAGAGTCGTAATTGAAGACGGTGAATACAAAGGCAAGCCCGGCGATGGACAATTCCTGAAGCGGGGCACGTGCGCGGCAATGTAGAGTTTCAGGGCTGCGAAGATGAGCGAAAAAATTAGGAAAAGTGACGGATTAGACGATTTTCGCCTGCAATGTAGGCGTAACCTGGAGCGCAGCGTTGAAGAGCGCATGCGCTACGGGTTTTGTTACGTCTACAAGCCCGTTCTTGACGACGCCCCGTGGCGCTCGTTCAATTCAACTACAGATTATCGCAAATGGTGCCGGGACTACTTGCCCGAGTATTTGGGATACGGTGAACCTGATGACCTGCAGAGGCGGATACTCGATGCCGCGTGACCGGTTCAATCCAGCCCAAGCCCAAGAGGTTGCCGCAGCCTTTGCAGCCCACCAAGTCGATTACATGTTCATCGGCAAGAGCGGTGCAATTCTGCTCGGCTACCCAGGGACAACCCAGGATGTTGACCTCTACCCGCGTAAGGATCCCGAGAATGGAATTCGGATAGTTGCTGGGCTTAGAGACCTTGGATTCCTCATCGACGACAGACTTAAGGAAGAAATCATTAGCGGAAAAGATTTCGTTCAAATAAAATCCGGACCGTTTGACATTGACCTGGTGTTTGCTCCTGATGGGATCGAGAGCTATGACAGAGCCAAGAGTCGTATGGACGTCTCAAGCGGCTTTCCAGTCTTAAGCATTCGGGACATCATAGCCAGCAAGCGCTCTGCCGGTCGGCCAAGAGATGCTGTCGAGTTGCCTCTCCTTGAAGCGTTTCGGGAAGTCTACGAAAAACTTGGCAAATAGGCGCCGTTTGATGAATAACTCGCATCATGACCACTAACCCCGAGGTCATTCAGCACCCCGACGGCCGCGTTGAACTGCGTGAAAACGTGGCGCAGGAGATCAGCCGCAGTCCGCTTTACAACGAGGACCTCGCTCCCGTCCCGGTAAAGAAACGCAACTGGACCACCTACAACTATGCAGCGCTCTGGATCAGCATGGCGCATTGCATTCCCACCTACATGCTCTCCTCGGGATTAATTAGCGCGGGCATGAACTGGTGGCAGGCGCTCATTACTATCCTGCTGGGTAATACCATTGTTCTGATTCCTATCCTGCTGAATTCACATCCTGGGACCAAATACGGCATTCCCTTCCCCGTCTTCGCGCGCGCGAGCTACGGCACTTATGGTTCAAACTTGCCGGCCCTAATGAGGGCGATCGTCGCCTGCGGTTGGTTTGGCATTCAAGCGTGGATTGGCGGCGAGGCCCTAAACGTATTCTTCGGGGCCGTCATTCCCGGTTGGAAGAGCTTGCTGGGTGGTCCCATTTGCGGACACATGGTTACCGAGTGGCTTTCGTTTCTCCTCTTCTGGGCCCTCAACATCTACATCATCTATCGTGGTATGGATCTGCTCCGGAAGGTTGAAAACTGGGCGGCGCCGTTCGTTTTGATCATGACCGCGCTGTTACTCGGTTGGGCAATCTGGAAAGCCCAGGGGCTGGGCTACCTATTAAACCAGCAGGGGAAATTTCATACTCTGAAAGAGTTTTGGCCCATCTTTATTCCGTCGTTGACCGGAATGATTGGTTTCTGGGCCACGCTATCGCTCAACATGCCCGACTTCACGCGATTTGGTAAAAGCCAACGGGATCAGGTGATTGGCCAGGTGGTGGCGCTGCCCACGACCATGACGCTGTTCGCCGCCATGGGCGTTATGATTACGTCAGCAGCCGTGGTTATCTATCCGCACATGAAGATGGAGGAGCT
>CAZVHN010000768.1:0-3185 GCA_964626895.1 uncultured Chloracidobacterium sp.
TGATGACAATGCTGAAATCATAGAGGCCCACCGCCGCTCCATACCGGTGATTCCCCGAGCGGAGATGCTCGCCGAATTAATGCGGCTGAAACCGCACTCGGTGGCCGTGGCCGGCTCGCATGGGAAAACCACGACCACGTCGATGGTCGCTACTGTGCTCGGACATGCGGGACTTGATCCGACAATCGTCGTGGGCGGGGTCGTCGGGGCGTTTGGATCGAGTGCACATCTGGGTAAAAGCGATCTGATGGTCGTCGAAGCCGATGAAAGCGACCGCTCGTTTCTCATGCTGACGCCGACAATTGCTGTGGTCACAAATATTGACCGCGAACACATGGACTACTACCACGACATGGACGACGTGCGCGCCTGCTTTACCAGTTTCGTAAACAAAGTTCCTTTCTACGGAGCTTCGGTGCTTTGCCTCGACGATCCTAACGTACAAGCAATCATTCCTCACGTCGAACGACGCAGGATGACCTACGGGTTGAGCGCCCAGGCCGATATCTCAGCCCATAACATTCGTTACGATCAAAGTTTTGGATCGAACTTTACTGTCTGGCGAAATGGCAATGCTGTCGGCGAAATTAACCTGCGCGTGCCCGGTCTGCACAACATTTACAATTCGTTGGCAGCCATTGCGGTTGGCTTTGAACTAGATGTTCCTTTCGAGCAGATTGCCGAGGCGCTGGGCAGCTTCGGAGGCGCGGGAAGACGTTTTCAGTATAAAGGTGAGGTAGGAGGAGTGCTGGTTATTGATGACTACGGTCATCACCCAACCGAAATCAAAGCAACCCTGGCGGCAGCGAAGATTGGGTCCGGCGGACGGCGCATCGTAGTGCTTTTTCAACCGCATCGCTACAGCCGTACCCACGATCTAATGGAAGAGTTTGCGCGCTCATTTAATAACGCTGATTCGTTGTTCATCACGGACATTTATGCGGCCAGCGAGGAACCAATCGAGGGTGTCACGGCCGAGGCACTGACGGAAGCGATCAAACGTTTCGGCCACAAGGACGCACGGCATATCGGAGCTCTCGAGAATGCGCCGATAACTTTGCGAGATCACGTTCAAGCCGGCGATCTCGTGCTTACACTCGGAGCGGGTACCGTAAGCCGTGTAAGCGAACAACTCCTGGAACTCTTACGCGAACGAGGCGGCGCCAAGGCGGTTTGAATTTGATGTCAGAACCAACGGACGAATCACAGATCAGGCGGCGAGATGCAGCGATTGAGGAGATTGCCGCGCGGCTTGGAGTGCGCTCCGAGCGAGGACGGCGCTTCGCTGAACTGACCAGCCTGAGAGTAGGCGGATCTATCGATTGGGTCATCGCTCCACAAACTGAAGCGCAAGCAGCAGCAGTGGTTCACGCCCTGGCCGAAGCAGGCATCGGCTGGCGGGCGCTCGGGTCGGGCAGCAATGTACTTGCCGATGATGGCGAGCATCACTACGTAGTTTTGAGTTTGAAAGGCTTGAAGGGCGAAGTGCGGTTTGATGGTCAGCTGGTCCAGGTCAGCGCCGGCTATTCCTTACCGCGTCTATGCGTCGACGTTGCCCGGCAAGGCCTTTCAGGCATTGAGGGTCTAGGGGGAATTCCCGGAACCGTTGGCGGCGCGCTTTGGATGAATGCCGGAGCTTACGAACACGAGATCGGAAAAGTAACTGAAACTGTGAGAGTGGCTCGGGAGGGTCAGGTGGTTGAAATCCCGGGAAGCACGATCCAATGGAACTATCGTCACACTTCATTTGCAGAAGGAGAATTGCTGTTGGGTGCCACGTTGCGGCTGCAGCCCGACGACCCGGAAAAAATCCTGGCACGCATGGAAGAAGCCAAGAGCCGGAGGATGGCAACCCAGCCGCATGGCGGCAGATCGGCTGGTTGCTTCTTCAAGAATCCTCCGGAGATCACTGTGGGCACCGGCAAGATCATCGATGAGATGGGAATGAAGGGCGCGCGACGAGGAACCGCAGTGGTCTCTCCGATGCATGCAAATTTCATCGTCACCGAGGGCGAGAATGCGCGGGCCGAAGATGCGCTGGCGCTGGCTGAAGAAATCCGAGAACGCGTTAAGCGCGAACGGGGAATTGAGCTGGAGTATGAAGTGGAACTGTGGCGGGCAAATGAACCGGAGAAACAGGACCCCGACGCTCCGGAGTAAGGAGCAGTAATTGTGAGAGAGCAAGTGATTTCCCAGAAGGTTGGCAATCGCAGTGGAATGGCGGCGAAGCGACGCGCGGGCGGGGTTGCGCAGCGACCGCTGCGACGTGACCGCGACGGATTGGGCCGATCCCTAGGCCACCGGATGCGCGCAATTCTTAGTTACGTTCCGCTCATTCTAAAGGTGGCCCTCGCGATAGTCGTTGGCGGACTCATCTTTGCCGGGTACCGCGCTGCCTCTGCAGCCAGTTTCTTTCAGATTCGCAAAGTAGAGATACAGGGTGATTCCCGAGCGTCGGCTGCAGCTGTTCAGACGCTCGTAACGCGCGAGGTTGCCAAAACGGGAGTTTGGCGGGCCGACCTCGAGGAAATAAGCACCCGCCTCGAGCGCCTGCCGTGGATTCGAGTGGCGATGGTTTCTCGTGTGTTGCCGGACGGCATTCGTGTTCGCCTTGAAGAGCGGCAACCACGCGCGGTAGTGCGCACAGCCGCCGGCCGGTTTCTCTGGGTTGATGATGATGCAGTGCTGCTGGGGGAGATGCTGCCAACGGATCAGATGCCCGCATTTTTCCTGCGGGGTTGGAACGAAGAGCCAGGAGACACGATACGCATAGAGAACATGGACCGCGTGAAGAGATTTATGGAGTTGCAACGTGAATGGAGCTCCGCCGGGCTGTCTGAGCGTGTGAGTGAGGTGAACGTCATCGACATTCGCGATGTGAGAGCGCAACTCGCCGGCGACGACGCACAGATTGAAGTGCGACTTGGTTCGCAGGACTTTGGTAAACGGTTGAAGGACGCACTCAGTGTCCTGGACGCGCACCGCCAAACACCTCGAGGCCAGTTCATAAGTTACGTAGATATAACTCAAGGCAGGCGAGCGATAGTTGGGTTCCTGTCCGGCGCCCACGCCATCAGCTATAGCGCTGACTCTGCAAGCAGTCCTTCGGTCAGTGAAACCAGGACCGCCGATACGGCCGCCAGACCCGTAGGCAACAACCAGAGGGCCGCGGCTATGGCGGCCCG
>CAZVHN010000769.1:0-4125 GCA_964626895.1 uncultured Chloracidobacterium sp.
CATGACGACGTGGATGCCGCGCGCGACGAAGTGCAGCGCGCGATCACCAGGGTTTCACAGGGTGCCGGAGTGTTGTTGATGACCGACATGTTTGGCGGTACCCCGACGAACATCGCTTCGATGTTCCTTGAAGATGGCAAAGTGGAAGTAATCACCGGGATAAACCTGCCGATGGTTATCAAACTCGGGAGCCAATCGGGGCAAGGATCGTTGAACGAGATTGCGCGCCGCGTTTGCGATCTTGGACGCCAGGGCATTTATGTGGCGGGGGACCTTCTCACGCCCCAGAAGAGCGGAAAGGCTTAAATGGTCGAACGCACGTTCACCGTAACCGGACAGCTCGGTCTGCACGCCAGAGCTGCAGCAAAGCTGGTAAGGGTGGCAAGCTGTTTTGAAAGTAGCTTGCGGCTTGAACGCAAAGAGGGGGGCCGCAGCGCCGATGCAAAGTCAATCCTGAGCGTGCTGATGCTGGCGGCGAGTTGCGGGACCGAGTTGCGGGCCATCGCGGAAGGCCCCGACGAAGAACAAGCGATAGACGAGTTGGGCCGTCTGTTCTATGGCGGATTCGGAGAGGCTTCGCTTGTCCCGCGGCCCGCGCGGACTGAACGTCCCGAGATCCGTTGGAAAGGTCTGGGAGTTTCTGAGGGGATTGGTATAGGCCGAGTGCTACGGATGCACAACGGCACCAAATACGTATATCGCTCCCGCCTCGACGCGGCGGAAATAGATCGTGAACTGCGGCGCTTCCGCGCGGCTCTGCGTCTGGCCCGGCGTCAATTGACAGCAGTCAGGGAGCGGGCTGCAAAGGATCTGGGCCAAGACCACGCTTACGTTTTTGACGCTCACCTGCTGTTGCTTGAAGACGAAAAACTGATCGGCGACGTCGAGAAACAGATATCTCAGGAACATGCCAACGCTGAGTGGGCCGTAAGAGTGGTGGGGGATCACCTCAGTACTGTGTATTCGGAGATTGAGGACAACTATCTGCGCGAACGCGAGTCTGACATTGAAGATGTTGTCCAGCGTTTGCTCGTGGCGTTGAGTGGCGAACGCAAGCCGCGAACTGAGCTTTCAAAAGACGCGGTGATTGTGTCGCAAGATCTTTTTCCTTCCGCGGTGGCTGAGATGAACTTTGACTGCGCCCGGGCAATTGCCACGGACACCGGCGGATGGACTTCCCACACCGCCATAATTGCGCGAGGCCTCGGCATCCCCGCTGTCGTGGGCCTGCGAGACTTCTTCCGCAGCGCCCGTACCGGGGATCGAATCATCGTAGATTCGTTGGGTGGAGAAGTGATTCTTCATCCCTCGCCAACAACCATCGAGCGATACCTATCACAAGTTGGTAAAGGCGCCACAAGTCGTTCAGTCGAGACGTCGCTGGCGGAAGATGGCCCTCTGCGAACCGTGGATGGCCTGGAGATTCGGATGCGCGCTAATGTGGAAGTGCCTGCCGAATTTGCCGGCGTGCGCAAATATGGCGCACGAGGTATCGGGCTGTATCGATCCGAGTTTTTACTTTCCCGCGGCGGGGTCATGGTTTCAGAAGACGATCAGTACGCTGCGTATGCGGAGATTGCCAAACTTGCAGGTGATGACGGCGCGATTGTTCGTCTCTTTGACCTCGGTGGCGAGAATGCAGGCGACCTCATGGCTGAGCCGGAACGAAACCCCGCACTGGGTCTGCGCGCGATACGCTTCGGATTGTTCCACAAAGAGATCATGCGCACTCAGGTGCGAGCGATCCTTCGGGCAGCGGCGGAGGGCCGCCTCGACATCGTGCTGCCAATGGTGACGGACGTCGGCGATGTTCGGAGCGCCCGGGCGATCATTGAGGAAGAAGAGACCAGGCTTGAAGAACAGGGTCTGCGGCACGGCCACCCTGGCATCGGAGCAATGATCGAGGTACCTTCGGCTGTTTTGACTGCTGATAGAATTGCGAGCGACGTGGATTTTTTCGAACTGGGAACCAACGATCTTGTGCAATACACGCTTGCGGTCGATCGTAGTAGCGATCACGTTGCCGGTTGGTTTCGAACCCTGCACCCTTCCGTATTGAGCAGTATCTACCGAAGCTTGAATGCCGCGAAGCAGGCAGGCATTCCAGCGATCGTTTGCGGAGAGATGGCATCGACTCCGGCGTACGCAGTTTTGCTTGTAGGGTTGGGCGCAGTCGACCTAAGTATGACACCGGCTTCCATCCCCCGAGTGCGCCGCTCGCTTGCGGGTATAGATTCCCGAGACGCCAGGGCGATTGCCACCGAGTGCCTCGAGTGTGCGACCGCTGACGAAGTCGAACATCTTGTGCGAGAACGTTTTCGAGCCCGTTGGGCCCAGATCTTTCCGCTCGACAGTCTGCCGCAACCCCGGGCGGCAAGTGAAGCATGAAAAGACCGATCGGCTGGAAATGGACGCCCAATAGTTGAGAAAAAAAGACTGGGATTTTGAAAAGGGCGGCTGCCGGGGCCGCCCTTTTCGCACACGTGCAGTTTGGCGTAATCCGTTTATAATGCGCCGGGCCTTACCTTGAGACATTGACGCCGCACGAGGTCAATGACCGGATCCAACATCCGGACAGACCCAAATGAAAAAGCCACCGATGAGCCTGGTTCATATCTTGATTGGCAAATCGATTTTCGAAACGCTGCTCGTGGTTAGTCTCGCCGTCTTCTTCTTTCTCGACGCCTTTCCTCGTTTTCACGGGTGGGGAGAAGCGACGCCTCACGCGATCTCGGGATGGGTCGTTAATAATCGTGCGCCCTGGCATCGTGTGGAAGTTCAGCTTTTCGTGGATGATAAGTTCGCCGGCCGTGCGGTGGCGAACCAGTCTCGTGCTGATGTCGTTACAGCAGGCTGGTCAGAAGACGAGTGGCACGGATACACCATCCCAATTAGTTCCGTGCAAGCTGGTGCCCATGAAGCTCGTGTTTATGCGTTACACGATAGCGGGCAAGGTGCTCGAAAAACGCTGCAACTAGTCGGCGATCCTATCCGTTTCGTGGTTTCTCAGGACGGCACGCTCGAACCGTAAAAGTCTACACTCAAGGAAACCAGCGCAACTATCCGGGTAAAGAATATTGACTGAAAATCAGAATTCTGAAGGTTTGTCCCCAGGAATCACAGAGCCGGGGTTGGCCCTCTGGGAAGTGGCCGCGGTGATCTCGTCCTGCCTCGTGGTGGAGTGGGCTGTGTTTCCCTTTGCCGGCGGCCGGAGAATAGTAATCGCGATACCCATCCTGCTCGCTGCCGGATTCATGATCCTTTCACACTACTATCGCAATGAGACCCTTCGGGCAATCGGATTTCGCTGGGACAATTTTTTCGTGGCATGCCGGGTTCTATTCCGGCCAACTCTAGCCGCTATTGCTGTAATCGTCGTTGTTGGGTGGTGGTTGAGCGGCCCGGAGTTCACCGCGCGGACTCTGAGACCTCGGTTCTTTCTGTTGCCTTTCTGGGCGCTGTTCCAACAATACGCTCTCCAGGGGTTTATCAATCGCCGGGTCCAGATCGGTCTGGGAGAAGGTCTTAAGACTACGCTGCTGGTCGGCTTGCTCTTTGGTCTGGTGCATCTGCCAAACCCTTTGCTCAGCCTTTTCACATTTCTGGGGGGACTGATCTGGGCGAATGCTTATCAGCGCGCACCTAACCTTTTCGCTTTAGCCGCTTCCCACACGGTTGCCTCGCTGGCTTTGGCTCTCGCGCTCCCACCCAGTTCCATCAATAGTTTACGTGTGGGGTTCAAGTATTTTGGTTAGGACCTCCAGTCCTCTTTACGCTCAACTAGTTAGCACGCAACTGCATACCATAAGCGATGGTGTGCCCAAATGAAGTCAGTACCACCTCGCGGTAGCGGGTTGGTCCTGGCTACTCATCACTCACGCGGCGGTCTCATGAGGTCAGTACCACTACGCGGTAGCGGGTGGGTCCAGCCTACCATCACTGAGCCCGCGGTCTCATGAGGTCAGTACCATCCTCAACATTTGATGAGTGAGCATAGCTAACCAGGACCCAAGAGGGTAAGGGAGAGGCCCAAGGGCCACTCCCTCCCCGTTGTCGCAATGGGGTTGATTCCCCATATTTACCGGCGTGACTCTTTCAGTCACCGGGCGACCCCCGAACGATTGC
>CAZVHN010000770.1:0-8541 GCA_964626895.1 uncultured Chloracidobacterium sp.
TTCAGAGGTCTCAAATTTGCTGCAAGCATAGCAATCCCCCGTGGTTGGTCCAGATAGCACGGGGACTGAGAATCTTTTGGGTAACATTACACAAGACGAGTCGGCAATTCTGGGTGAGATTACGCAGCAATGAATACACCACAAGTAACAATTGACGGCAACGAAGCAGCTGCCCACGTGGCCTATAAGACCAACGAGGTGATCGCCATCTATCCCATCACGCCCTCGTCTCCGATGGGAGAGTTCTCCGACGCCTGGTCAGCGTCAGAGGAGAAGAACATCTGGGGCATGACTCCGATTGTGCGCGAGATGCAATCCGAGGGAGGCGCGGCCGGCGCGGTACATGGCACGCTGCAAACCGGCTCCCTCACGACAACCTTCACGTCGAGTCAGGGACTACTCCTGATGATTCCAAACATGTTCAAGATCGCGGGCGAGCAAACCAGCACCGTGTTTCATATCGCGGCCCGCTCGGTTGCAACCCACGCGCTCTCAATCTTCGGCGACCACAGCGATGTGATGACCACACGTTCCACCGGCTGGGCCATGTTGTTTGCCAACTCAGTGCAAGAGGCAATGGACTTTGCCTTGATCGCTCAAGCCAGCACTCTACGAGCGCGGGTCCCTTTCCTGCATATCTTCGACGGATTTCGCACCTCTCACGAGGTAATGAAGATTCAGAAGCTTTCCGATGAACAGATCCGCGCGATGATCGACGACCAACTCGTGCAGGCGCACCGTGCGCGTGCCCTGACGCCTGACCGGCCAGTTATGCGTGGCACCGCGCAAAACCCGGATGTTTTCTTTCAGTCGAGAGAGCGCTCAAATCCTTTCTATCTGCAAACTCCTCAGATTGTTGAGGAGACGATGAACAAGTTTGCGCAATCGACTGGGCGGCGATATCACCTTTTCGAATATGTAGGAGCGCCCGACGCTGAGCGCGTGGTTGTGATGATGGGGTCTGGCTGCGAGGCCGCACAAGAAACGGTTGATGCTCTCTGTGCCGGCGGCGAAAAGGTCGGGTTGTTGAAAGTCCGCCTTTATCGACCGTTTTCAGTCGACGATTTGATATTGACTCTGCCGCGTTCAGTAAAGGCACTTGCAGTCCTCGATCGGACAAAGGAGCCTGGCAGCATCGGCGAGCCCCTCTATCAGGATATTGTCACTGGTCTGAGCGAAACCGCTGCGAACGGACCGGCATTTTTCACGATGCCTCGCGTGATTGGCGGGCGTTACGGCCTGTCGTCGAAGGAGTTCACTCCGGCGATGTGTAAGGCTGTCTTTGACGAGTTGAAGAAAGCGAAGCCCAGAAACCACTTCACTATCGGGATCAACGACGATGTGACGCTCACCAGCATTCCGTTCGATCCAACTTTCAACACCGAACCGGACGAGCAGGTGCGCGCCTTGTTCTGGGGATTAGGAGCTGATGGCACAGTCAGCGCGAATAAGAATTCGATCAAGATCATTGGTGAGGAGACCCAAAATCACGCTCAAGGCTATTTTGTTTATGACTCGAAGAAGGCCGGCGCGATGACCGTCTCACATCTGCGCTTTGGCGACCGTCCCATCCACAGTACGTATTTGATCCAGCGCGCAAACTTCATTGCCGTTCATCAATTCAAGTTTCTCAGCTCCTACGATGTCCTGGGCGCGGCAGTCGATGGCGCAACTTTGCTGCTGAACAGCCCGCACCCCCCGGAAGAGGTTTGGGATTATCTACCACGCTTGGTACAGGAGCAGATCATTCGAAGGCGGATCAAGGTCTACTCGATTGATGCCTATGCAGTGGCTAAGGAAAAACAACTTGGCAACCGCATAAATACGATCATGCAGACTTGCTTCTTTGCGATTAGTGGCGTCCTCCCGCGCGATGAGGCGATTGGGAAGATCAAGGAATCGATTCGTAAAACTTATGGGAAACGCGGGGAGCCCGTCGTGCGACAGAACTTCGCCGCAGTAGATGCTGCACTTTCGCACCTGCACGAGGTTTCAGTTCCATCCCACGTTACAAGCACACTCGACCTGCCGCGGGTCGTACCGGAGGGTGCGCCGGAATTTGTGCAAGACGTGACTGCGGAAATCATCGCCGGACGCGGCGACCAGTTGCCGGTTAGCGCATTCCCGGCTGACGGCACATATCCTGTGGGTACGGCCCAGTGGGAGAAACGCAACATCGCGCAAGACGTTCCTGTTTGGGAACCGGATCTTTGTATCGAGTGTGGCAAATGCGTTCTTGTCTGTCCGCACGCCACGATTCGCGCGAAGGTCCTTGACCAGAGCGATCTGGCATCGGCGCCGGAAGGTTTCAAGCACATGCCGGCAAAGTGGCGCGAACTACCTGACAAGCGATACACGATTCAGGTTGCCGTCGAAGACTGCACCGGCTGCCGACTCTGTGTCGAGGTATGTCCGGCAAAGGACAAGAGTAACGTTTCGCGCAAAGCGCTGAATATGCATCCTCAGTTGCCTTTGCGAGAGCGTGAACGAGTTAACTGGGACTTCTTTCTGAAGCTTCCGGAAGTTAATAAGAACGGGTCGCTTACTTTTGGCTCTGTCAAAAACGTGCAACTGTTGCAACCGCTCTTCGAGTTTTCCGGAGCTTGCGCAGGCTGTGGCGAAACACCTTACATCAAGCTATTAACTCAACTCTTTGGCGACCGTGCCATCATTGCCAACGCCACCGGTTGCTCAAGTATTTATGGAGGCAACCTGCCGACGACGCCTTATACCATCAATCGAGATGGGCGCGGTCCGGCGTGGAGCAACTCGCTCTTTGAGGACAACGCTGAGTTTGGACTCGGCATGAGGCTGGCGCTGGACCATCAGAATGCTTACGCCCGAGATTTGGTAACCCGGCTACGTGACCTGATTGGTGAAGCGCTGGCAAACAGTCTTCTTAACGGTGATCAATCCACCGACACAGCTATCAACATTCGAAGAGAGTTGGTGGCGGCCCTAAGAGCGAAGCTCGAAGGTGCCGCGAAGCTTGAAGGTGAATGGCCAAATGAGGCGCGCGATCTCGCGAGCGTTGCTGATGCGCTGGTGAAGAAGAGTGTCTGGATCGTTGGAGGAGACGGCTGGGCTTATGACATTGGTTACGGCGGATTAGACCACGTCCTGGCCAGCGGACTAAACGTCAATATTCTCGTGCTGGACACCGAAGTCTATTCCAACACAGGCGGGCAGGCTTCCAAATCAACACCCATGGGAGCTGTCGCGAAATTTGCCTCAGGTGGTAAACGCACCGGGAAGAAGGATCTGGGGATGAGCGCGATGCGTTACGGCAACGTCTATATCGCGCAGGTGGCTATGGGCGCGAACGATACGCATACCGTCAAGGCCTTTCTTGAAGCCGAGGGTCACGACGGACCATCGCTGATCATCGCCTACAGCCAGTGCATCGCGCATGGCATTGATATGGCGAAAGGTATGCATCAGCAAAAGCTGGCGGTCGAGTCGGGCCACTGGCCGCTGTATCGCTACATTCCGACGCTTGCTGCCGAAAACAAGAATCCTTTCCAGCTTGATTCGAGCGATCCCAAGATTCCGCTAAAAGATTACATCTACACCGAAGGCCGCTATCGAATGTTGCAGCAGAGCGATCCGGAAGTGGCTAAGTTTCTCCTGGGCCAAGCGGAGAAGGCGGTGCACGACCGCTGGCAACAGTACAAGCAATTGGCGGCGATGCAGATGGAAAACTAGATATTTTGTGGCGCGCGCTGGAGAGTGCACGCCGTTGTCTGGTCGCGTCGTGGTTTGAAAATCTCTGTGGCGGCCGAGGCCGCAATCATATTGCGATCATCGTGCGCTGGAGGCGCGAAAGAAGGTAGCCAGGGGCAAGCGCGGAGCGAAGCGGAGCGCGCCGCCCCTGGATCTAGCACAACAAGCCTCCGAGCCCTGAAAAGGGCGACAGAGCGCTCAACCCAAACATTGCGCTCGTCGTAATTAATTGCTCGCAGTTTTAAACAAGTAAATGAGCATCCTCTGCAACACCACCAATCGCCAACGGAGCGCCTTTGATTCCTCTATCATTTTCGGAGGCGATAGCTTTTCTGGCGCCCTTTCAGGGCTTGGCATTTGTTACGCGCATTACCAGGGGCGGCCGCTCCGCGGCGGTCTCCTTCTAAAACTCTTGCGCAAAAAGCAAGAAGTTGAGCATTTGTTTCACAGAGAAAAATAGATTAGGACACTACTCGTCGTCTAAACAGGAAAACGCTCATGACTCTAACCACGCACTATCTGGGAATGACACTCAAGAATCCGATTGTGGCTTCTTCTTCGCCGCTGTCTCACAATGTGGACAGCATACGCCGTCTGGAAGATGCAGGAGCGGCTGCCGTGGTGATGTATTCGCTGTTTGAAGAGCAGATAACCTTCGACAGTTTCTATGTCGACTACTATCTGACGAGTGGCACAAACAGCTACGCGGAATCTCTTAGCTACTTTCCTGAGATGCAGAGCTACAACGTCTGGCCAGATGAATACATGAATCTCATCCGACGCGCCAAGGAAGCCGTTGACATTCCGATTGTTGGCAGTCTAAACGGAGTTTCGGCTGGTGGCTGGACCGATTACGCAGCACTCATGGAAGAAGCGGGAGCTGATGCCATCGAGTTGAACGTGTACTACATCCCCACTAACGAGGATCTCAAAGGAAGCGAAATTGAGAATATCTATTTGGAGATCCTGCGTGAGGTGAAGCGTTCAGTTTCACTACCGGTGGCGATGAAATTGAGCCCCTATTTCAGCTCAACCGCAAACATGGCGAAACGCCTGGTCGAAGAAGGTGCAAACGGGCTGGTATTGTTCAATCGCTTCTATCAACCTGACATTGATCTCGAAACACTCGAAGTCGTGCCGCGTCTGGTTCTCAGCAACTCAAGCGAGCTCCGCTTGCCCCTGCGGTGGGTGGCAATTCTGTACGGGCGGTTACTGGCCGATCTTGCGATCACCACAGGCATCCACACCTCGCAGGATGTCTTGAAGGCGTTAATGGCCGGAGCCAAAGTGACAATGATGGCTTCCGAGTTGCTGGAGAACGGCATACGACGAATTAATCTCATTCTTGACGAGATGAGGCGCTGGCTGGATGAGCATGAGTACGAGTCGGTCGCGCAGATGATCGGCAGCATGAGTCAACAGCATTGCGCCGAGCCCGCCGCTTTCGAACGGGCAAACTACATGAAGATGCTGGCGTCGTATCGTCCCATCAACTAACTCCATTCGCGTCAGCGCATCGTTACCGATCGAATGACGTAAGAAAGTTCGAGCAGCGGTACCAACAATGCGGCGTTCGTAAAATTCGCCCAGGGTCGCACCCAGGCGCGCCGGAGGCAAACATCGGTCCGTCCGGCTCGCCAAAGCTGATCCCTTTTACGCAATTCACATCACCTGGCCCCTGTCACATCACCTGGCCCCTTGACTGCAAACCGTGAATCAATTAGAAACAGTTTGTTTTCCCTTGTACAGATTTCCGAGCAGGCACAGAGAGGTCCAAGCCGTCTGACTTTGACGAGCTGAAGGACTTCAGTCGAAGGTGCTCCCAAACTCGGACCATAAGCAGTTTCGCCCAGATGTTTAACTTCCGTTCTTCAATCCCCTAAATCCGGGCCGGTTCGTTACGGCTCACAGGAGAAAAAAAATGCGCAAACTAATTCTCGTCTCCCTAACTACAATAGTGCTCTGCTGTGCCGCCGCCAGGGACCTACAAGCCCAACAGGCACAACCGACACCCCAGCCCCTGACTTTCTATTACGATTACTCCGTGGTCCCCGGCAAGGAAGAGGAGTTCATGAATTTGGTCAAGACCGTCGGAGCGCCCGTCCGCGACAAGTTAATGGCCGACGGCGTCGTATTGGGCTGGGGCGTAGAGACCCCGGTCTTGCGTTACCCCGGCGGGACGACACACTTAATCTGGTTTAGCGTGGCGAACTGGGCCGGCGTTGAGCAAGTTCTGAACGGCATGGAGGCGCAGCTCGCCAGGCTGGCTGCAGAAGACGCCAAAGCCGCCGAAGCGGCGCGCGCTAAAAGACAAACGCCGGCGATGACCACGGCCGAGCGCAGTCGGGCGGTGTTTGATATGAGCAAGACGCGCGACTGGCTGACGCGCGATCTCGTTTCCAACTATGGGGCGCCCCCGCCGGCAGGGGTGCTGCCGTTCACTCGCTATAACTTTGTGAAAGTGAAAGCAGGGAAAGGCGGTGATTATCGACGAGCGTGGGAAAAGTACAACAAACCCGTTTACGACAAACTTGTCGCCGATGGAGTGGTCCTGGCCTATGGTCTGGCCGCGGAAGAGGTGAAGACCGACGGTGAATTCACTCACTTCATCTGGGTTGCAACAGCAAACATGGCAGCCGCTGACAAAATTGCACCAACATTTAACGCCGATCGGACCCGGCGTTCAGAAGAGGAACGCAACGCTATCACTGACCTCTTTCTTAGTTTGACCGAACCGGATAAGGCCAGGTCCATGGTGACGCGGTCCCGGATTTTCAGACTGCCGGCACCGAACTGAGTTGGTAGGTCGATCACTCTGATCCGGCAATCACATTCGTTTTCAAGAGGCGTGAGGGCCAGTCCGTACAGGGCTGGCCCTTACTGTTTGCGCAGGCGCGAGTGAGTATCCACAGATTACACAGCGCGGCCTCGACCGCAACAGGGTAGTTTCACGCAAAGACGCAAAGGGGGCAAAGACGCAAAGAAGAATACGTTCTAGACTTTGCGTCTTTGCCCCCTTTGCGTCTTTGCGTGACTTTCTTGCTCCGAAAACAAGATTCTGCATTCTTGCTTCGCAGATTCAAACCACCTGCTTCCCAGGTTCACTGCTGTGCTTCGTCTTCAATGACGAAGAAACCAGTCTCGCCGACGCCTGACGTGCTCCCCTTACTGCAACCAGCAGCACCATCGGCTGTCGCAGCAAGCTTAGACGCCCGCAGTGAACTCCATGCGTGATTCCACAGTGGCTTGGAAGCTGCTGGGTTTTAGTGGACGGGCCACCAGTACCGGGCAGGGCGCCTGACGGAGCACCCGATCGACGTTCGATCCAAAGAGCGCGCGCATCCCAAAGCCTGCACCATGTGCGCCAATACTGATCAGGTCGATTGCATTCTTCTCGGCGTAATTCAGGACTTCACGATACGGATGTCCTTCGCTGACCGCATGTTTGATCTTGCACCAGAGATGAGCTTCAGTTGGCACGGCCTTGTGTAGCCGGCGCGCTGCGTTGTGGTATGCGGACTCGCCCTGGAGTGGGTACCAGGCAATCTCGGGCTCATTCACCGTATGCGGCGGCAACACATGCAGCAGATGCAACTCCGCCTGATACTCCTGAGCGAACGATAGAGCATACTTCAGCGCCAACTCCGAGTAATCGGAGAAATCGTAAGGCACAAGCACCCGCTGAAGACTCATGCTTTTACTTAACGGCTGGACCCAGTCGCGCTCGTCGGTGTGGGTGACAAGAACCGGACAGGGTGCGGTGCGGCAGACGGATTCAGCCGTGGAGCCGAGAATGGCCGCGCGGTGAGGTCTTCGACGGGAGCGCATGACAATGAGATCTGCGGCGTATTCCGAAGCGGTCCTGGTGATGGCCTCGCCAACGTCTTCGCCTTCGATGAGAAGTCCTTGCCAATCAAGCCCCACTAGCGCCTCCGGTGCTTGAAACTTAAGCAGAGCACGTTCGAAGATTTCCTTTGCCTTGTCTTGCGCCAAAGAATTCGCGGTTGGACCTTCCAGAATAGCTGCGCTGCCGGCTATCTCGCCGTCTGCCGCGCGATAGCAAATGATCAACTTTGACTCGTAGGCTCGGGTGAGCGCCAAAGCGTACCGCATGGCCTGATCTGAGTTTGTCGTTAAGTCTGTCGGGCAGAGAATGCGCTTGATGTCCATCATTAACCTGGAAGCCGATAACCCGGCCCCTCCTTTCTCCCATGCTCAGGAGCAATGACTGTGCCGCCTGAATAAGTATCAATTTCAAAGCGCAGTGCTCATTTGGCATCATTTGTAAGTCGCAACTGCGGGCTTTTGCGCAGGTTCTCTGCGAAAGTTTGCCCACGCGCGGCAAGGGTCTGGAGATTTCGCGTGGTGAGCGACCCCTGGCCGGCTGCTGGAAACCCTCTCAGGATATGTGAAGACAGCGAAATTTGGTGTGCGACGACCCCGGGCTTGCCGCCGCACTTCAAATCCGTTTTTCAGCAGCCTGCTAATGCGCTGACTCTAAAGTTCTTGTAACAAATAGCAAGTTTCTTGCTTCACAGTCACGTAGTTACCCGATGTTTATAGACCGTTGGTACAACTTGGGATAGCGGCTCAGTTTAAGGTGATGCTGCGAGGCTAAGACAACTCAAGCAGTCCGCTTGGCGGACGACTGGTAATAGCCCAGCACTTGAGTGCTGGGCTTGGCGTTAGAAATCTCAGCTAGTCCGGCTTGGCGGACGGCTGAACGGTGAAGGGACAATTAATATTGACGGTCTTACTTCAGTCGTCCGCTCACGGACCAAGAAAATTCACGTTGAATAGTATTAGATGGGTAGTGTT
>CAZVHN010000771.1:0-9022 GCA_964626895.1 uncultured Chloracidobacterium sp.
AGGGTGTGAAAATGGCGCAGGAGTTGGGGATCACGGAAACTGATCCAGCTCATGACGTCGATGGCTGGGACGCAGCCGTAAAGGTCTGTGCCCTGGCGACGGTGCTAATGAAGCTTCCTTTGAAGCCGAGCGAGGTGCGTAGGGAAGGAATTCGAAGCTTGAGCACACAAAGGTTGCAGGCCGCGCGCGCAGAAGGCAAACCATACAAGCTGGTAGGTCGGGCCAAGCTCGGTGAAAATGGTTCATACGTTAATGCTTCCATAAAACCCGAACAGCTCGCGTCTACTGATCCACTGGGAAACGTGCGGGGCACCTCTTTGGCTGTCCATCTCGAGTTGGACATGATGCCCGGGCTGACCATTACCTCTCACCGGCCAAACTTACAAAGCACTGCCTATGGTTTGTTGGCGGATTTTATTAATGCGGTGAAAGGATAAAGTCCAACTCACCGAAATTGGCAGGTTAGGAAGGGTGGTTTAACCCCGCTTGCGTGGGAATGAAAGTCGGCGGGGGTAAACCACCCTTCCTAACCTGTGAATTGAGGCGAGTCGAGCGCAGACGCTGGAATTGGACTTTGCGTTAGCCTTTAGCGATTTCCGCCACCCCTTGAATCAACCGTTCAATCTCTTGCGCGGTGGTGTAACAGGCACAGCCCGCGCGCACCAAGCCCTCTGGCCCAAGGTTAAGCCGATCAACGACTGTCGCCGCATAGAAGTCGCCGTGAGAAAGAAACAAAGCACGTTGCGCTAGTTGCCGGGCTACGTCAGTTGATTTGACTCCTGCCACGGTAAACGAGATTGTGGGAGTGCGAGGCTCGGTCGTAGGCGGGCCATACAAGGTCAGGCCTTTTATGTCAGCCAGTCCTTCCCATAAACGTTGCGCCAACTTTCCACTGCGGCGGTGCAGTTCCTCGTAGACGACCTCCAGCTGCGCGCGCCGCGAACCACCAGAGACCAGGGCGGCGAGAAAGTCTATGGCTGCACCTGCGCCTACCATGCCTTCCTGATTTTGCGTGCCGGTCTCGACATTCTCCGGAGGGTCGTCGGGGGCGGGAAGAAGTTTGGGAAAGTCTATCGATTCGAGAAGCTGTTGTTTGCCAAAGAGCACTCCAATGTGTGGCCCGTAGAACTTGTAAGCCGACATACCCAAGAAATCGCAGTCCATTTTGCGGACATCCACGAGCGCATGCGGCACGTAATGAACGGCATCGACGAATAGCAGCGCGCCCACTGAACGCGCTAAGGCAGTCGCCCGTGGGAGATCGTTAATGGTTCCCAGTGCGTTTGAAGCGGCGCCAACCGCAATGAGTTTGGTTTGCTTTGTGACTGACTGCTCGAAAACCTTCCAATCGAGTTGACCTGTCTCCGGAACCATCTTCACCGAACGCACTGTCAGTCCGCGTTCGCGTGCGATTCTTTGCCATGGCGCGACGTTCGCGTGGTGATCTAACTCGGTCACTACAATCTCGTCGCCCTTCTCAAAGCTGCCGGCGAGCGCTCTGGCCAGGTGAAAAGTCAGCGTGGTCATGTTAGCGCCAAATGCGATCTCTCGAGGTGAGGCATTCAAGAAATCAGCGCACGCTTCTCTGGCGGTTTCGATAGCCAGGTCGGTTTCTTCACTGGTTGGGTAGGCCCAGTGAGTGTTTGCGTTGTGGTGGTACAGGTACTCGGCCATTACCTCGACCACCGCGCGGGGCACTTGTGTGCCGCCCGGCCCATCGAAATAAGCAACCGGCAGATTATCGTGAATGCGTTCTAAGGCAGGGAACTGGGCTCGGATTTCGGCAACCTGCGGTACGTCCAGCGTGGCGGCTTGGGCATGTCTGCTGGGTCGATTCATGAATTAGCGTTGACGGCAGCTAATCATAATCGCTTCCTCGATGTTCTTGCTAGTTGGATTCGCCCGTTCGCCGATCTGCAATGACCTTCTTCAGATGCGCTGTCGTGGGTACCCCGCCAAAGACCGCAGCCGGATCTATTCGCAAGCGTTGCCGTGCTGAGGCGGAAGGGAGGCCCGTATTTCCACGGTAGAACTCGATATGAGAATGCTTGTAGAAGGCATATGATCCGCCACGCCCTCCAACCGTTCCGATTCTGACCCGTCCACCCTCCTGGCTAATTGCGAAGTTGGCAATGTGAAACACAGCCAGGGTGACGTTAGAGAAGTTACCAAGTCGTGGATAGAAGAACGTGACGGCCGCATCTGTGGGGGTCGGTGAACCGCTGTGGGAAGTGAACCCGGCGGGAACATAGAGCGAAGTCTCTCCCCGCCCATCGAAGCTACCGTATAAATGCATGGCCTGAGAGAGATGACCCGTGAGGATACGTCCGTTGTCACCGTGAATGTCGCCACGATAAAGGGGATATTGATTTGAAAGTCCGGCCGGCTCGAAGCTATTAGCCGCTGCGACCGCCCCGGGACCACCGAAAATCTTTGCCAATAACCGATCCGCGTCAGCCATTTCGCGGGTGTAAGCGGAAATCAGTGCATTTCGCGGCATCTTCTTGGGTAGACCAAACACGGGAGTCCGCTCGTAAGGGTCACCACTCACGCCGGTGAGATGAGCCATCAAGAAACAGACGAGCACCAGTGATCGATATGTGGCTCTCGGCAATTTAATTTTCGCGTGCATAGAGATGCTGGTAAGCTTCGACCGGTGATTGGCTAGGGCGAGTAAAAAAGACTCGATGTCGGGTACCGAGTGGGAACTAACTACACAATCGATGTGAGAGACGGGCGATGTAAATTCGATTGGTGACGGTCGTTTGGAAAGCGCTTGGCGTTATAGCCTTAACAAATGCGTTCTTTCTGGTCTCTCTGGACCAACCTGCTTCAGGTCTAGCGCGTCGCAGGCGAAATTAAACTTCGCAACCTGTGTGCCGTCGGATGAGTAGGCTGGCTGAACGCGCTACCGCGTTTATTGTCAGTCGTCCGCTGCAGCGGACTGGGGAGGTACGCCAAACATCAATTGGATCTGACCCAATTTCCAAGACTTTTCCGGATTGCATCTTCACCCGGTTGAAACTACAATTACGCGCCAGAGCATTTTGGATCATAGGAAAGAGTCTATTGGGGTACATCCCAGCTTCTACCTTTTGTATCCCAGGTTGAACTCTTGGATTGCTCTTCGCGTCGTGTCGACGCTTGTCTTCCCCTGCATCAAGTCTCACGCAGGGTTTAGGAGGCAACTAGTATGGGGGAATTCCTCGGCGCCTTCGTGGCGATCCTCTCAAGTCTCCGGTTAAGAATTGTTGGTCCATATGACAATATGGCGTGGTTGATCTCTGCGGCCGCCAACTCCTCCAGCTCATTCCTGCGACCTGTTTCCTTCTTGCGACAGATTGATTGGGACATAACTCACAGTAAACAACTTTTTGCTTCCTTGCCGGTTGCTCTGTCCCGGCCCAACAGATAATTTGGTGATACGGAGCAGGACCCACGTATGAGTCCGGACATGGCTAGTAATCTGGCAGAGGAGAAGCTGCGCAGCAGGGAGCAACACTTTCGTGCCCTGATCGAGAACAGCTCAGATGCAATAGCACCACTCGGCTTTACCGGAGGAAATGCATGAGAGCGGGTGCAGATTGTTTCCTGGATAAATCCAGCGAGTTTGAAAACGTTAAAGCGATTATCCAGGGCCTGAGCGACCGGATCAATGAGTCGGTCGCCGAAACGCCGCCAGGCTTTTTTTGGGCCGTTGCGACAATTCGGCAATGATATTTAGCTGTTACACAACATCGGTGCCTCATTGAATACTTCCTCATCAGAATTGGTTGAACGCAAGCGCCTCGTTGAAGCACTTCACAAGCATCAGGCCTTACTCGCTGGAATTGTGCATTCCGCTACCGACGCCAGTATCACGGTTAATAGCGATCGAAACATCCTGCTGTTCAGTCAGGCAGCCGAGAGGGTGTTTTCACGTCATCCAGTGAAGAGGAAGACCTGGTTAGCAGTTATCACCTCGGGGCGAACATTTATGTGCGCAAGCCGGCGGACTTCGATCAATTCGCCGAAGTGACCGACAGTTGGGTTGGTACAGGCTGATACTGAATCAGATGCCTTCAGCTGAGTAAATGTCGAACATGCGTTTACGAGTCTTACACGTCGAAGATCAGGAACAGGACGTCGCCTTGCTGACGCGCCATCTGACTCGCGCCGGATACGATCTCACCACCCACCGCGTGGAGACGGCGGATTCAATGAAGGCTGCGCTGGACAGCGAAGAATGGGACGTCGTCCTTTGCGACTACTCGATGCCTCATTTTCACGGGTTAGCTGCCCTGCAAGTTTTGAAGGAGACGGGTCTCGACATACCTTTCATCATCATCTCCGGCACCGTGCGTGAAACCGTGGCAGTGGAAGCGATGCGTGCCGGGGCACACGATTACTTTATGAAGGACAATCTGGCGCGGCTGGCCCCGACCATCGAGCGGGAGATGCAGGAGGCCGAAATTCGCCGCGCCCGAAAGCGTGCCGAAGAATCGCTTAAGGCCTCTGAGGCAGAGCTACGTGTTTTGAATAATATGGTAGCCCGCGTGCCGGGGGTGGTCTGGGAAGCGTGGGGCCAGCCTGATGCATCCAGTCAACGAATCGATTTCGTAAGCGACTACGCAGAGACGATGCTCGGCTACAGTGTCGAGGAATGGCTTTTGACGCCGAACTTCTGGATGTCGATTATTCACCCAGACGACCGCGCTCGAGCGGGGCGTGCTGCGGTAGCGACTTTTGTTACCGGTAAGGGCAGCCCGCTTGAATTTCGCTGGGTCGCCAGGGATGGGCGGGCGATCTGGGTGGAGACTAACTATGCGGTAATTAAGGATGAGAGGGGCCATCCCATTGGGCTGCGCGGCGTCACTACAGATATCAGCGAAAGAAAACGGGCCGAGCAAGCGCTGCGTGAGAGCGAAGAACGATATAAAGGTCTGATCGATTCCGCTTTTGATGGCGTAGTCGTTCACCAGGACAGGATAATCGTTAGCGCCAATAGAGCTTACGCAGAAATCTTCGGGTATAACATCGAAGACTTGATTGGTCGGGATATGCTGGAGTTCATACCGGCAGACATCACAGAATTTGTCGAATCACGAATTATGGGGGGCGAGTCGCCCTACGAAACTGTGGGATTAAGGAAGGATGGAAACCGCATCAATATTGAGATATCGGGTAAGACCTGTCTATTTCAGGATCAGCCCGCCCGTCTGGCTGCAGTGCGCGACATAACGGAACGCAAACGCTCAGAACAAGAGCTAAGGAAAAGCGAAGAGCGTTACCGGGTTATGGTGGAGAACGCGCACGACATTATCTATGAGCACGACCTGGAAGGTAACTATATCTCTAGCAACAAAGCAGGTGAACAAATCACCGGCTATACGCTCGAAGAAGCTCTCAAACTGAATATCGCCGACACCGTAGCGCCGGAGTATCTGGATAAAGCGCGGCAAATGATCCGCCGAAAACTCGCGGGACAGAGCATCACCGCCTACGAGCTGGAGGTTATCGCCAAGGACGGGAGCCGCATCGCAGTTGAAGTGAACAGCAGGCTTGTTCTCCAGGACCGCATCCCGATCTGTGTACAGGGGATCGCCCGAGACGTGACCGAACGGAAGCAGTTGGAAGAACAGCTTCGCCAATCACAAAAGATGGAAGCCATCGGCCAACTTGCCGGCGGTGTAGCCCATGATTTCAATAACCTCCTGACTGTGATCGGAGGTTATTCGAGCATTTTACTGGTGAAGCTACCGCCGGACAGTCCCTACCGCGCCAGCGTTGAAGAAATCAAGAAAGCGGGCGACCGTGCCAGCAGCTTAACTCGCCAGTTGCTCGCCTTCAGCCGAAAGCAGATTCTTCAACCGAAAGTACTGGACCTAAATACAGTAGTTTCGGATCTCGACAAAATGTTGCGGCGATTGATTGGCGAGGATATCGATCTGCTCACTGTAACCGATCCGAACCTGGGCAAAGTGAAAGCGGATCCGGGCCAAATCGAACAGGTGTTACTTAACCTAATAGTGAATTCTAGGGATGCGATGCCGGGAGGCGGCAAGCTTACGATCGAAACCAGCAACGCCGTGCTTTCCAAGGATTATGCCCGGCTGCACAGCATTCCATCAGGCCCGTACATAATGCTTGGGGTAAGCGATACTGGGTGTGGAATGGACGCGGCGACGCGGGAACGCATCTTCGAGCCTTTCTTCACCACCAAGGGGGCCGGCAAGGGAACGGGTTTAGGATTGGCTACGGTCTACGGCATCGTAAAGCAAAGTGGAGGGAATGTGTGGGTGTACAGCGAGTTGGGCCAGGGCACCACCTTCAAGATTTACTTGCCGCAAGCTGAGGAATTAGCCGAAACCGGGGACTTACCTGGACCCAAGCCCACGCCCCATGGAACCGAAACGGTGTTGGTGGTAGAAGATGAAGAGCAGGTCAGGGCAATCCTTGTGCGAATTCTGGAGAATCAGGGTTATCATGTGCTGTCAGCCTCGGACGGTGAAGAAGCCCTGGCGATCTCACAAGAGCCTGGTGATATTCAGCTAATGATTACAGATGTGGTTATGCCACAGATGAGCGGCCGGGAGCTGGCAGAAAGGGTGGTCGCAGCGCGCCCGTCGCTTCGAGTTCTTTTCATGTCAGGTTACACCGACGACGCAATCGTCCGGCATGGCCTGCTGGATGAAGAGTTGAATTTCATTCAGAAACCCTTTGACTCAGCGACGGTGGCCAGGAAGGTGAGAGAAGTTTTGGATTCACACGTCTAAACGACGAGACCTCTGATCTCTTATGCTTCAAGGGTTTTTTAAGCGGATAACCACTTTCAGTGGCCTCAAAGTCTCACAAAATGGAATCACACACCACGAATAAACCAAGAATACTCGTCATCGATGATGACGAACAGGTCCGGAGTGTTTTGTTGAATCTCTTCTGCGAGGTCTACAACTGTCGCGAAGCCATTGCTTGTTGAAGGAATAGAACAGTTGCTGGCGGCTCCAAGACCACTCTTACCGGATGCGGTGCATGTCTGAGCACGTGCCTGGTCAGAGGTTGAACGAGAGAATTCCTCACGGGAGAAAACTTATGCATGCACTGGTGATAGATGACGAGCCGCAGTTGCGGAGATTTGTAAGCGAAGTGCTTCAGGACGAAGGCTGGGAGGTTACCGAAGCGGAGTCTGCTGAGCAGGCTTTTGAAATGCTGCGCGAGCGCGATTGGGGTGTAGTCTTCTGCGATGTGGTATTGGGCGGGGTCAATGGCGCTTTAGTGTTCTGCGAAGATTCAAAGAAGAATTGCCAAAGACCAAAGTGATACTGATGACCGGACACGGCAGCGCGGCAGGCGCTTTGGACGCGACGGCTTATGGAGCTTACGACTACCTCCTAAAACCGTTTGGCGTCGATACTTTGCAGTCGCTCTCTCGCGCCGTAGCGGAGAGACTGGCGAAAACTCCACACCATCGATTGGTTTCCACCAGGGGCCCTGCTGCCAATGAAACGGATATCGATCTGGTCGGACGTAGCGAGGCGTTCATCGAAGTGATGAAGCAGGTAGGGCGCGTTGCGGGGACCAGCCTGCCGGTGCTACTGACCGGTGAATCGGGGACCGGCAAAGGGGTCGTCGCGTCGGCTTTGCATCGGCGGAGCCAACGTGCGGAAAAGCCTTTCGTCGCGTTAAATTGCGGCGCAATACCGGCGGAGTTAATCGAATCCGAGTTGTTTGGTCATGTGCGTGGTTCATTCACCGGGGCTGATCGCGATCGGCGCGGTCTCTGGGAGGAAGCCGATGGCGGCACGGTCTTCCTGGATGAAATTACTGAGACGACACCGGCATTTCAGGTGAAGCTCTTGCGCGCGCTTCAGGAAGGGGAGATTCGGCAGGTCGGTTCGAATCGCACACAGAAACTAGACGTGCGCGTGATCGCCGCGAGCAATTAGGATGTGGAAATGGAAGTCAAAGCGGGAAGATTTCGCCAGGATCTCTTTTACCGCTTGAACGCCGTTTCTATCGTCTTGCCTCCCCTCAGAGAAAGACGAGAGGACATACTGTCCCTGGCCAAGACCTTCGCGCAGCAGATCTATTCGCTGAATCCTGCGGTGACCTTTTCGCGGGAGGCGCTGAATTTGTTTGAGCAATACCCCTGGCCCGGCAACATCCGAGAACTGGAAAACGCGGTAGTACGTGCCGCGGCTATGTGCGACGGCACAGTCCGCATACAGGACTTGCCGGAACGAATAAGGAACTTTCAGCGCGACAATGAAGAATCTCCGGATCAGACAGGTGATCAGATCGAGGCAAAGGAAGAGTGGCCCTCTCTCGCTGAAATTGAAGGGCGCTACGTCTCGCGCGTGTTAGTCCACACAGGTGGAAATAAGCAAGCGGCCGCGCGCCTGCTGGGAGTGGATCGCAAAACCCTCGACCGCATGATAAAACGGCACCATATCAATAGGGATGCCGGCCACTTTCCCTCACGAGTAGCCTGAGTATTAATTCCTCCACGGCATTCCGTCGTAGAGCAGTATCCAGCCCGGACGCGATTCTTAGCCATGCCTTCGCTGGGTGGCTCAAGCTTTCCATCCCCACTCAGGTTTGGCATAGCAGGTGCCAAAGAAGCTAGTTGCAGCGGTATTTCGCTGTGTATGTGCTGAATTGGGGCAATTAGCAGCACTCTGGAGCCCCGTTCCCAATAAGACTGCCCCATTTTTCCCTTCGCAGGTCTTCGCAAGCACCTCCTTCAGCGCGGCAGCCCTGATGCCTTTCGGCGCCTCAACTTCCGTGACCCCCGGACAGCAGGGCCATTTCCAGGCCCCCCTCGCCTGCGAAAGAGACTCAACTAACAGGCTCGACTAATATGTCATCCGCGCTTCAACAGCCGACAACTGCTTACAAGCTACTTATTGTTGATGACGAACTGCCAAATCTGCGGCTGCTGGAAAGACTCTTCCGTCGCGATTACCACTGCCTCACCGCTTCATCGGGTGCAGAAGCCATTAAGCTTCTTGAGCAGCACGATGTAGCGATTGTAATTACTGAT
>CAZVHN010000772.1:0-5294 GCA_964626895.1 uncultured Chloracidobacterium sp.
TGTTTCGTTTCTTCCACTTCCAGCAAGTGTGATGTATATTGGCCGCCGAACAGTCGCACGGTTTCTTACCGCATGATTTCATAGCTCCAGGGACTTCTCAAACATCCTCTGAAACCTGAGCTTCGTATTGATGTGGCTCTCTACCTAAGAGAGAGTTATCCAAACTTAAGAGAGGGTTAGCCAAAAATGAGTCATCCCACAACTCACCGCCAGCGTTTGTTATTCACGCCCAGACAGTGGCGTACATTCAAACCTCATTTGGCGTTCACAACAATTCTCGGCCTATGTCTTCTCACCTACTTTGGAGACCCGCTCCCCGGACTTAGAACTCCGAGCACGCAGGCGAACGTTACCCCTAAAGTTACGCAAGGGCCGGAATTGGGTAGGTCAGGCGAGACTGCTAGTGTGCGTGCCGCCGGCCGAGGCAACCCATCAATTAATTCGAGTAATGGTCACGACCTGCTGACCTCTCACGCGGGGCCCGAGTACCTGCAACTCGCGCTGGAGCAGGATCTTGCCGAGCCCTTAAGTCTGGCAGCCGCCGATTTCGATGAAGACGGTGTACCAGACCTCGTGAGCGGCTACTCCCACGATGGTCGCGGAATCGTCTCTCTGCGACGAGGCAATGTTGATTCCATTTACCCCAATAGTCCGGAGGCGAAACAAAGAGAGGTTACGGGCAACTTCACTCCTGCGCCATTTCTTTCGCCGGCGCATGTCTTTGAGGTACCAACTGCGCCTGACTTCATCGGCACTGGCGATTTCGACGCAGACGGACACTGGGACGTGGTAGTCGCAGCGCGCGGCAAAGCATTTCTATCACTCTTGCGGGGGGACGGGCGCGGGAGTTTGGGAGCAGCGACACAGATCGATCTGCCTGGCGGGGTGACCGCGCTTGTCACAGGCGAGATCAATCGCGCCGACGGTTTGACTGATGTGGTGGTCGCCGTCGATGGGGAGAGTGGATCACAGGCTCTGGTTTTTGAAGGACCGGCAGGCGCGCTCAAAGCTCAGCCGGAAAGTCTCCGGCTACCAGCTCCGGCGACCTCACTTGCGCTGGGCCAGTTAAGTTCCGCCTACACTATCGACCTGGTTGTCGCTGCCGGCACGGACTTGCTGATCGTGCACGGTCGTGATCGAAAGTTGTCTCTCGCTTTGGAACAGCAAGAGTCAGTTCGGCCGGCACGCGTCGAGCGTCGTGCTTTCACCAGCGCAACGAGGTCGTTGGTGATTGGCGAGTTCGACGACAACCCGCGGTCTGACCTCGCCGTACTTTTCGAGGGCGGCGAGGTCCAGTTGCTGAGCCGGGGCGTAGCGAAACGTCGAGGCCGAGGCAAGGGACCACTTTTCGCTGAGTGGGTGAATCGCGATATCCCGTCACCATGGCCAGGGGCCGAGCGGCTAATCGTCGCGAACGTCTCCACATCCGCCGCAGACGATCTTTTGTTGCTCGATTCTTCGGATCGGCAAGTGCGCGTGTTGCGGGCTGGGCGGGAGAATAAATCGTCCGTCGACGCACTGCTCGGAACGAAAGACTCGCAGCACGAACAATTATCGTTGGCCGTCGAAGGTACTGAAACGGTGGCGGTGCTGCCTATGCAGCTTGACACTGATGCCTTAACCGATCTCGTGATGTTGCGGCAGGACCGTGTTGAGCCGGCGGTGGTGCTGACTGCGCAGATGGCCAATCGGGAGGCTGGCCTCCCACACCCCGCGCAAACAACGAACTTGCCGGAGCTCCTTGCCAACAGTGGCGTTGCGCCAGCAGGTCCCGCGCAAGGGCCTCAAACAAAAATTGCCGCGAAGCGCAACGGCGCCAATGGGACTGGGCCTGTAAAGACGAGCCCAAAAGAATGGCAAGCACTTGGCCCGCTCGTGCACACCTGTTCCTCGTCGCTGATCATCGTTGGGCAGACCATCAACGGATTGCTGGCTTCGAGCGATTGTTTTTTGGACGACGGGAGCTTTGTGGATCTATACACGTTCACCGGCACGTCGGGCCAGCAGGTGTCGATCACTCTGGACTCAGTCGATTTCGATGCTTACCTTTACCTGGTGGCGCCCGACGGCTCGCTGTTAGCCAGTGATGACGATAGCGGCGGCGGCACGGACGCCAGGATTCCTACGGCCGGCGGCTTCCTTTCTTTGCCCGCGAACGGAACTTACACAATCTTTGCGACCTCCTTCGACCCGGTAGAGACCGGGGCGTACACGCTGACGCTGACTGCGCCCGGCGGCGGCCAATGCCCAGCGACGCCCATCGCCGGCGGGCAAACCCTCAACGGCACGCTCGCCCCGACTGACTGTACCTTAACGAACGCGGGAACTCGCACCGGAGCATTCGTTGACATCTACACCTTCACCGGTTTCGCGGGGCAGCAAGCCGTCGTGGCGATGTCCTCAACCAGCTTCGATACCTACCTCTTTCTACTGACGCCCGGCAACGTTGTGTTGGCCGAGGATGATGACAGCGGCGGGGGGACCAACTCACGCATTCCTCCCACCGGCACGATAGTTCTGCCGGCCAACGGCATCTATACCATTTTCGCAACTTCGTTTGCTCCGCAAATGACGGGCGGCTATGCCATCTCCCTCGGTCTCACCAACCCTCCGCTCGCTTCGACCGTCGTCAGAAACACCAATGACAGTGGCCCCGATAGCTTGCGGCAAGCGATCCTCAACGCCAACGACAATCAAGGTGTGGACACGATCAGCTTCCAGATCGGCACAGGTGCCCGAATGATCGTTCCGCTTTCGCCCTTGCCGGAAATCACCGATCCGGTCGTGATCGATGGCACGACACAGCCGGGCTTCACCGGCACGCCGCTTATTGAGTTAAACGGCTCCTCCACTCCACCTGGAACAGCCGGATTGAAAATCACTGCAGGCAGCAGTCGAGTTCGCGGCCTTGTTATCAACCGCTTCGGGGCAACGGATTGCAGTCAACCCTTAAACGTAAACGTTAATCCGAGCAGCGGCATTGTGTTGGCTTCGGGCGGCAACAACATCATCGATGGCAACTTCATTGGGACCAACCTGAGCGGGACGGTCGCCCTCTGTAACAGTGGTAACGGTGTGTTTTTGTTCAACTCGTCGAACAACACTATCGGTGGAACGACCGCTGCGGCGCGCAACGTAGTTTCGGGCAACCGCTTACCCGGCATCGCAATTGGTGGAGAGTTCTCAACCGGCAATCAGGTGCGGGGAAATTTTGTTGGCACGAATGTAACGGGGACCGGTGATCTAGGTAACCAGTCGAACGGAATGATCGTGATCAACGGCACGGGCCACGTTATCGGCGGGACTGTGGCCGGCGCGGGCAACGTGGTTTCGGGCAACAACTCACCCGGCATCGCGCTTGGCTTCAGCGATCCCGCGGGCATTCTCGTGCAAGGGAACTACATCGGCATCAACGCCGCCGGCAATGCCGCACTACCCAATCTAGGCGGCGGGATAATCGTCGGCGGCTTCTTCCAACTTAACGGAGATCCGATCACCGCCACCGACAATACGATCGGCGGGACAACCCCGGGGGCGGGTAACGTCATCTCCGGCAACCTTCGGTTCCCCGGCGATCCCAACCCAGATGGCGGCAACGGCGTCGAGATCATTAACGAAGGCTCGCAACGCAACAAGGTCCAGGGCAACTTCATCGGCTTGAACGCCTTCGGCAACGCCGCGCTCCCCAACGCCGGTAGCGGCGTCTTCATTACTCGAGCGCCCAACAACTTCATTGGCGGTGTCCTTAATAACATTCAGGGTACGACCAACTACATCGCCGCGAACGGTCGTTACGGCGTCGGCGTCGGCATCCGACGATTGAACGATAACAATCCCGGCCAGTTCATTACCGGCGGGGACGCCGTAGACATCGTCTTCAATGTTATTGGCACCGATCCGACTCAAACCCTGCGGCTGGGCAATGGCTTGGACGGCGTCTTTGTCGACTCTGACTCGGTGGACATCTATGTCAATTCTAACGTCATTGCCTTCAATGGTCGGAGCGGCGTCCGCATCCCCGACGCTAACGGCATTCTCAATGACAATGACAACTCCGGCAGACTCGTCAACCTCGACCTGAACTTCATATTCAGCAACTTCAGTCGCGCAGTCGATCTCGGCTTTGACGGACTCACGCTTAACGATCCGGGTGACGTGGATGGCGGCGCTAATTTGCAACAGAACTTTCCCAATCTAAACTCCTCTACGATAGCGCTCCACGAAGGCCCGCAGGAAGTTGGGGGCCCGGCGACCGCCACCGTGACCAACGTCAACGGCACACTGAACAGTTCGGCGAATACGAACTTTACCGTGCACTGGTACTTTAGCAATGATGCACAATGCATCGCGGGTCAAGCAGGAAGCAGGCCCCTGGTCACTGGTCGGGTTCCGAATGTGAATACGGATGCCGCCGGCAACGCGTCCTTCCTCATACCGTTAGATTTTCCCGTGGGAGTTAACAGTGGAATCGTCAACTGCTCCGCCACCGACCCGCAGGGAAACACCTCTGAGTATTCCGCCTGCTTTGGGGTGGTCGCAGGACCCACGCCCGGCGGTAGTGTTCAATTCAGCGCGAGCACGGCTACCGCTACCGAGACTCTAAACGCCACGACGAAGCTTGACCTCACCGTCACCCGCAGCGGCAATACATCAGGCGCCGCAACGGTCAACTACGCCAGTTCAGACGGGACCGCCAACGAACGCTCAGACTATTTGGCGGCGCTCGGCACGCTCCGCTTCCAGGCAGGCGAGACATCGAAAACTATTTCCGTCTTCATTGTCGACGACTCTTTCGGGGAAGCTGCGGAAACCTTCAACGTCACTTTGAGCAACCCCGTCGGCTTCTCGCTCGGCGCTCCGGCCACGATCACAGTCACGATTAACAGCAACGAGGCTGTGAACGGTCCGAACCCTGTCCGGGACGCAAGCTTCAACTCTGACTTCTTCGTCCGCCAGCACTATGTCGACTTCTTCAATCGTGCGGCCGATGCGCCGGGACTCGCTTTCTGGAAGAATCAAATCGACGAGTGTACGACGCAAGCATGCCGCGAGATCCGGCGTATCAACGTCTCGGCGGCCTTCTTTGTCTCGATTGAGTTCCAGCAGACGGGCTACCTCGTCTACAAGGCCAACCACGCGGGGTTCAATTCTGGCGAACAGTTAAGCCTGCAAGGGTTCTTGCCCGACACGCAGGAAATTGGTCGCGGCGTAGTCTTCGGTCAGCCGGGAGCCGACCAGCAATTGGAGACTAACAAGCAGAATTTCTTCCTCGACTTCGTACAACGCCCGGCCTT
>CAZVHN010000773.1:0-3935 GCA_964626895.1 uncultured Chloracidobacterium sp.
GCAAGCTGTGCCAGGACACGCCCTCCAGTCCAATTTCCTTGACCTTGGGGAGATACACGCGCCGGTAGAAGTTGCGCGGGTCCGCATGGGTGGCCGGGTTCTCGCTTGGAAACACCCACACCGACTTGTTCCCAGGGATGAAGCCCTGTAGGAGCATCTTCGCCTCTTCATTCAGGCGGACGTACTGGACGCCGCCCGCCTTCGTGGTCGGGAGAGTCAATACGCCGCGTGCGAGATCGACGTGCTCCCAGCGAAGCGAAAACTGCTCCATCTGGCGCATGCCGGTCAGGATCGCCAACCGAACCCAGCCCGCATACGGTGCCCCGATCTTCGCGCAGAGCATCCCTTCTTCTTCGGGCGAAAGAAACCGTGTCTTTCCTGCTGACTCCCGAAACATTTTGATCCGGCTCACCGGGTTACTTGCGATCTTGCCATCCCGCACAGCTTTGTTGAGCACTCGCCGCAAGAACCCCATGTAGCGATTCACGGTCTGTGGAGTTCGGCCCTCCGAGAGGTGAGCACGGGCGCGCTCTAAGGCCGTAGGCGTAAGGGCATTCAATCGTGCCCCTGGAAAGATTGTCACCCACTTCTTCTTGAACCGCTCCTCATCTCGCTTCGAGCGCCCTGTGAACGCCGCAAGATACCCGTCTAGGACTTCTCCCAACTTCGCATAGCCGCCCTGCTGATACCGTTCAGGAAAGAACCGCCCGGTCTGTTGCTCCTGCTTGGCCTTCTCGTAGAAATCCCGTGCCGCCGTCTTCGTCGAGAAACTGCCGAATCGCCGCTCCTTCCCTTCGTGATAGAGCCGCACATACCATACCGTCTTGCCGGACGAATCTTTCTTCGACAGCAAGCCCCGATCTTTTCTCCCTGCTCGCGCCATCGCTCACCGTCCTTTCCGGCCCATCACTGGAGCCTGTTTGAAATGTTCCTCCAGCAAGTGCCGAATAAACCCGCTGGCCGTGGTGCCCTGTTCGCGCAAGCCGTCCAGCCTGGCCTTGATCGGCTCCGGCACCTGGATCAACAACCGAACCATTTTCATCCTCATCACCCCCTTTCCTTGCATGATAAGCTTAATATCATCTGATAGTTAACTATGTCAAGTGCTATTTGACGCATTCGGCAGGACAGTGCTAGGCTTCCGCCACAATGGTACGAACCCCACCAGAAGGCACCGGCGCGTGGAACTTCAGGGACATTCCCCGCGACCTCATGCGGAAGGTCAAAATGGCGGCTGCCCATGAAGGTAAGACCGTGAAAGACTTTCTGATTGAGTTAGCGGAGATGAGGATTCAGGAGTTGGAGCGGAAGGGGATCTTGCCGAAGGGAAAGTAACCTCAGCAGTTGCAGTTTTGCCCTGCGCGGGTCGCTTGCGTAACTAACCTACCTCCCTGCGCGACCCCCTTCCACCGGCCTGCGGGGCCCGCTGACAAATGATTCCATTGTTGGCTAGTTCCCTCCAAAGGCACGGGTGCTTTCCCTCAGGGAAACGTGTATCTTTTGTTGGCGAAATGGGGCCATGAGACCCCCGAGACCGCTTAGAGAATGACTCAATCTACACGATACTCGATAAGATTCTGACAGACTACGGGGACGAGCTTGATCTTTCCACTACTGTCAGCAGATATTTCTCGTTGAACCACGACAATGCCTACCCAGCCAACAGATCAACCCGAGGCAGATCCTGAAACTGATGACCTGTTTAACGGGCGCGTTCCGATCCTAGAGGCGCTCGAGAAGCTACGCTTGCGGTTACTCGATTTAACGCGGCGTAACCGTCTATTGAACTTCAAGCATTCACCAGGGAAGTGCATTCAGTTTGTGGGAGCACAGCCGGATCCCGCTTTCAATCGGTTATTGGAAGGTGCCGACAGGAAAATTATCCTGTTGCCCATACCGGAACCGCCTAGCAGGGAATGGGTAATCATTGCTGGCCGCCGAACGAAACCGGATCCCAAGGATTACGCGAGGACTCGCGGGATAGATCCGTCGTTCGAATTACCCGTGGCTAACGTCCAAGCCAACAGTGCCAACACCTTGCAGGCGCTGTTTTACCCCGAGGACCTTGAACGCTATTGCCGAAAGCTCCAGCGAGAGATGAAATCTGCGCTCGAGGAAACCGGCGCCCACATGCTCTTTCTGGTGTTTGGCTTCCTCGAGTTTCCCGAGCAAGCTCCGTCCGATCGGACATTGATGGCACCGCTTATTTCGGTTCCAGTTATCATCGAAAAAGGAAGTCTGGACCCAGAGACACGCCGCTACCGCTACCATCTCTCTTACACGGGCGATGAGATTGCTGAGAATTTCTCGTTGAAGGAAAAACTGCGTCAGGATTACGGGTTCGAGCTCCAGGATTTCAACGATAACGAAACCACGCCAGAAGATTATTTCAGGAAAATCGAGCAGGCAATTCGAGACAAGGATGGCTGGAAGCTTAAGCGGCAGATGACACTGACGCTCCTGTCTTTTACCAAGATGTTGCTCGTGCGAGACATCGACCCATCGAAATGGCCCTCTCGTGCTACTGGCCAGTCGGAACTCACGGATCATCCCATTGTTCGTATGGTTTTCGAAGGCGTTAGGCACCAGGATGGCGACGACGCGGGGCTGGGCCAGGACGAAGTCTATAATGTAGATGAAGAACCGCATACCAACATCCCCCTGATTTTTGACGCAGATAGTTCCCAGCACAGTGCGCTCATTGATGCCCTGTCGGGTCGCAATATGGTCATTGAAGGCCCGCCCGGTACTGGCAAGTCCCAAACGATTACCAATTTGATTGCAGCAGCGATCGCGGATGGCAAAACGGTGCTGTTTCTATCCGAGAAAATGGCCGCACTCGAGGTCGTTAAAAAAAGGCTGACCCTCGCCGGTCTTGGTGACTTTTGTCTTGAGCTTCACAGCAATAAGACACAGAAGAAACATGTTCTGGAAGCGATTGAGACCCGTAAGAATAAGCATTTTTCATTGCCAGGTGCCTTGAGGCCCCAGTTGAACGCGCTTGAAGAAAAGCGACGGACGCTCAAAGCTTATGCTGAGCTAATAAACAGCGTGGTCGGTAATAAGCAGGGCCTCACCATGCACGCCGTACTTTGGAAGGCCGAACGCTACCGGCAAGGCAGTGGAAATGCGTGGCGGACTTCGCAGGAGATTATTGTTCCAAATGCACATGAATTAACTGACGCTGAATTCCAGTCGCTACGCAACACGCTCGTGTACGCCTGTCAGCAATATCGGCACATCGGAACTTTCGGCCCGGACCATCCATTCTGGGGATTTTCCCCGATCGAACTGATGCCGGGTGCCGAGTTGAGGGTCGAGCACCTAATGCGCGATGCCCTTCCACAGGTTGAAGAAATGCAGAGGTTATTCGAAGAGGCAGCAGTGTTCATTGGTGGAGAGGCCCTTAATATCAACTCGGAAACGGCAGTGCAGTTAATGGCTGCGCTGGTTTCTATCACACCAACCGAAGTTCGCCCAGGAATGTCACGCGCAGTTCTTCCCAAACTGTTTTCTGCTGCGGACCCGAAAGCTGAAGCGGCGGAAGCTGCTATTCGGCTCTTTGACAAGAAATTGGAGCGCGTAACCAAGCTTCACATTGACGTTGGAGGGCGGCTCAACCACCCAGAGACATTAACCAGAGTCGATGGGGAGGCTGCAAAAGCACTAAGAAAGAGCCTCTCCGAACTCGGGGTGACTGGACAGACTTGCGAGTCCGTCGAAGCTCTGGGCAACGAAGTCCAGCGTGTAGCTGCCGATGCTCGTCACGCGCTCAATACGATTGAGGAATGCGGGCATATTGTTGGAATTGTTTCCGATGGCTCGGAAGCCCAGGTGAAGAAAATTTGCGCACTCGTCGAGATTGCCATTCTGGCTCCACGAAACCTACTGCCATATCGCCATGAAGGCTTGAAGACACTGAACGTCGGCGCTGT
>CAZVHN010000774.1:0-2128 GCA_964626895.1 uncultured Chloracidobacterium sp.
AAAGAAAAAGATCTGACGTTGATTTTGGCGAATCTGGTAAGATCTGCGTTGCAAAGCGCGGCAGCGAGTGGCGGGCACACTCTGAACATCGTCATGACCCGGACCGCTGATGTGAATCTCAGCCTCGCGGACAGGGCGCGCGTTGCCAGGACAAATAGCGCTGACAGGTTTTTGAGCATTCATCTCAATGGCTTTAACAAGGTTACAAGGGGCGTTGAAACATACGTGCGTCGCGCTCAGGATAATGTCAACCTTAATGACGATAAGCGTTTCGCACGAAGGATTCAGAACGCCGTTTTTGACGTAGTTGAGGGCTTTGATTCGGGCTCGAATGATCGAGGTGTCAAAGCAGAGAAATTCGGCGTCCTAAATGATGTGCAACTCGGCAATACTTCTGGAGGTAACTGCCGTGCGTGCTTGCTGGAGGTCGAGTTTCTCGACGTTCCCGCGGTTGACGTGCTGTTGAATACTGGCCCAAATGCCAGTGCCGTGCGTAACAGTATCGCGCAGGCGATCGCCAACGCGATTATTGAGGATCTGGTAAACCCGTAACCAAGAACGAAAACAGCTTTAGGGCCTGGATTCCTTCCGCGCGTCTATCAAGACTAACGGCGGTGAGAAACACCTCCACGACATGTCATCTTTTGGAGCCAAGCCGTGGGCCATTGCTCAAATCGCCGTGGCGCCGTTGAACCCACTGCATACGACCATGACTCACAACAAGATTCTGATTACAGCATTGGCCTACCTGCTGGTCTGTCCCGCCTTAAGTATATCAGCGGCTTCAAGTAGTGTTCGTAGGTATGCCACAGTTTACGCTCAGCAGTACAAGCCGACCGAAGAGTACCCGCGTAATACGCTGCAGGGCGACTTCGTGTGGGCGGCGGGATCATCTAGTCTACGAACCGCCGCCGTTCGCTGGAAGAACTTTCTTGTTAGGTATGGCGAAAGAGAACTAGACAGCGCGATTCAGCCTCGGCTCATCTCGATAGCCAAATACGAGTTGATGAGAGTCTATTACTTACTCGGCAATGTCAGAGGCGCGGATCAGATCTTAAAGGAGCTTGACCCGCTCAAGTTGCTGCCGCAATCTCGAAGGCGTGTATCGATGAACTTAAAGATTATCCATCCGTAAAGGCCCATTGAGTATTTTGATCGAAAGCACGAGAAGGAGACAGCAATGAACACGGCGTCGCAGAACAGATTGAATAAAGTTCACCCCGAGTTGGCGAGAAGAGTAACGCTTCTTATCCAGGCACTTGCTAATAAGGGACTCACGATTGAAGTAGTGCAGGGACTTCGCACTTTCGCGGAGCAGGATGAGCTCTACAAACAGGGCCGGACCAAGCCGGGTCAGGTTGTCACCAGGGCTAAGGGTGGACAGTCAAATCACAATTACGGTCTGGCAGTTGATCTTTGCCCGTTTGTGAACGGCAAGCCGCAATGGAACGATAACCCAGGGTTCATTCGGATCGGGGTTGAGGCAGCTAGACTGGGCCTGGAGTGGGGCGGTAACTGGAAGAAGTTTCTCGACAAACCACACGTGCAAATGCCCGGGCCCACTGTCGCGCAGTGTTTGGGGTACTACAACAAGGGTGGCCTGGCCAACGTCTGGGCCAAGGTGCCACCGATTGTTTGAGTTGAGGTAAAGAAAGTGGTGGTCAAGCAAGCTAAGAAAAAGAAGGTCTCGGGAACGAGAAAGACTCGAGCCCTACTTCAAAAACAGTTGGCCATGCCTGCCGGATTTTATGCTGATGATTCGAGGGTAGCGACTTTGCGAGACGTGGTTGATCCAAGTGTCCCGACCAAACACTTGTCGGAACTGACGCTCGAACAGCGGGCTGAATTGGTGGCCGAGCGTCTGGCGCTCCAGCCGAGTATTGAGTTGGCCATGATCGGGGCGGGAATGATTGATAAGCAGCGCGCCATCACCGAAGTGAAAGGGAAGACAAAAATTGGGAGGCTATTGATTGAGATTGAGCACCAGATGATTCGAAACCTGCTCGAGCAGGCCCAAAAGAAGGCTGCGCCGAAACCGGCTCGGCACAGAGCAAAACGAAAAACAAACCAATAGTTCACTGTCAGCGCGAGCGATAGCGAGTGTGAACATGCCTGAAAGGCATGAAGT
>CAZVHN010000775.1:0-4461 GCA_964626895.1 uncultured Chloracidobacterium sp.
GTTGCCGGTGACGCCGGATTGATTTGATAAATCATTGATTGTCTCTGCTATCCGGACTAGAATTCAGGTCACCTGGTAAACAACTAACAAGGAGAGTAGACGTGAGAATTAGAATGATCGCGATCTGCGGTTTGGTGATCAGCGTCGACGGCGAAGAGCATCCGATTCAATTGGACCGACCAATGGTTTTGAATTTAGGCGAGCGACAGCGGACTATTATTGTGCGCCAGAGTCCCTAGTTCTGATTAACGGCTTATGCTTGACGACGAAATTCGGCAGTTCTAGGATGAAGAAGAGAGGCAAGACAACTTACCGGATCAAGGAGTAATTCATATGGCTGAGAACCAGGATAAAAACAAGTGCGTGCACCCGGCATGCGATTGTCCGCGCGAAGAAGGCAGCAAGTATTGCGGCGAGTATTGCGAGAATGCGGAGAAGTCGGGTGTTATTGAGATAGGATGCAGTTGTGAGCACGATGGCTGTCGCTAGCAAGTGCGCGACCGGCGCCGCTCACTCTCTCGTTGCCGATAAACTTGATTTAAAGACGCCCCTTTCCTTTCCTTCCTATCAGCGCCTCCCTACCCGTTTGCTGCAATTTGCAGCTTTCCTGTCGCCCACTTGGCGGCAACGTCGCTGAAAAACTAAGCCTGCAGTGCGCGTAACGATTTTGGACTTCGCCGCCTCGTCGCCGCTTTACCCCCTCCCAAGCCCGAAGGGAGAGCAAGAAACCCGACAACCAGGAAGAGCTAGACAACGATTACCAAAACGGCGACAAGGGCGGGGTCCCGGCGCGCAGCCGCGTTGCGGTGCTCGTGGCGCCGCACTGCAAAAAGTCCTGAAGGGCGTTGGAGTAGATGATATCTGGGTTGACGGGGTGCACTTTGGCGTGCGACTGGAAGATGCCAGTCAGTGCATTTTAGTGGTAATTGGCGCCACTGCGGGCGGTAAGAAGGAATTGTTGGCAATGAGCGACGGCTACCGTGAGTCGGAACAATCGTGGTGTCAAACACCTATGAGGGACAAAGAGGTTCTACGATGCATGCAACAGCCTACGACAACGGCTGGGAATTGGGCGGCGCAATAAACAGTCATCGTAGTGAGAGTCGGCCATTTAGAATTGACCCCCCTTGCGCGTGATTCGTTCGTAATTAGATCACAGTTAGCCTCCGTTGTTAGTTAGTGGTTTCGGTGATGGCAGCAGACTGATGGTGTTTGTGGGCCCTGCCCGGCACACCCTCCGGGGTCAGAGTCAGGTCGGAGATAGCCAGGTGCGCCAGGGTAGAATGCGCCGCCTGACGTTCTCTTTGAGCGGGAAACTCTCGCCGCGGATGTTGACGACCGTGCAGTGATGGACCGAAGATTATCAAGATGCTTCCTATCCTGATCGAACTGCAACCTCTAAAGCGGTTGGATCGAACCGGCTGGACGCTGCGCGGCCTGCCAAACGGTACTGAGTCGGTCGCCGCACACTCTTTTGGCGTTGCTGTGACCGCGATGACGTTGGCTGACGAACTGCAAGCTCGGGGCGTGTCCGTCAATACGGAAAGACTGTTAAGAAATTAGTAAGGAAGGACAAATGTTTGAGTGGGTAACAGCCTTTTTTAGTTCAATAACTCTACGAGGGGCGCTCCTCTGGCTTCTTATTTTTGTGCTCACCTTCGGGGCAAGTCTCGCAATTGTTTCATTAGTTCTAGTCAAATTGCCGGCTACATATTTCAAAAGATCACATAACAGAAAATTTCTGGCCAACCGCCCGCCGATAATTCGCGGGCTGGCGATCATAGGAAAGAATCTATTGGGCGTCGTACTGGTCGTAGTTGGCATTTTGCTGTCGCTTCCTGGAGTGCCAGGACAAGGGATGCTAACCATCTTGTTAGGGGTAATGTTGTTGGATTTCCCCGGCAGACACCGACTCGAACATTGGCTCGTCAGTCGTCCCAAGATTCTCCAGACGATAAACAAGCTGCGGCACAGATTTAGCAAGCCGGCGTTGGTGCTCGATTAGATCGTTCGTGGCCGTGGTCGACGACACTTTGTACCCGGCCCAGCGATAAATAAAAGGCGTCGCCTGTGCTAAAAATCCTGCAGTCGTCGCTTCGCTGGACCAAAAAGCCCAGCGTTGACAATGAAAAATGTCTTTGTTAGGTTGAACTCCTGTTTCAGACTTGTCGGCAAAGCACTACCAAGGTTATTTAAGAGCCACTTGATGGTCAATTCATATTCTAGTCCCCGTCGCTTGCTTTCCCCGCCTCTTGTCCTTTTGCTAATACTGACAGGGTTGTTGTCCATGAGCGGCTGCGGCCTTTTTGGCGCCCGCAAACAGGTGCAGGTGCCACCCATGCTCACTCCTCTAGTGGAGGCAAACAGAGCTCAACTGATCGCTGAAGTGAACAGGCTGGCTGCCGTGAAATCAATTCGCGGAAAAGTCGATATTCAATTTGAGGACACCTCGTTCGCAGATGTAGGAATCGCTGAGAAATATCGGCAGGCCGATGGAACGATTACGCTTCAACGCCCTGGTAAGGTTTACCTGATAATTCAGGTGCCCTTCATTGCGACCGACATTGCCCAAATGACCTCAGACGGTGAGAGCTTTCGCGTTGCGGTGTTGCAAGGCGACGAGAAATACCGTCGTTTTGTGAAAGGCACCAACAATGCGACCTACGAGAAACTCGAGCTTAACGGAGGTGGCAGCGAAACCGTCAAGAATAAGAAGAAGGTAATGAGCGGCAAGGAGACTGTAAGCGCTCTGTCGAATCTCCGTCCGCAGCACCTGACTGAGGCGTTCATGATTAGTCCCGTTGGGAGCCAACCCGGTTTAGTCTATTCACAGAGCGAGTTTTTTCAGGAGGAACCAGACATCCGGCCGCGGGCAAAAAAGGGATCTCGGGTAGTTCGGGGCTATTATTTGTTGGAAGAATTCTCGCCAACCTCGGCGGACGAGATGCGTTTGCTGCGCCGGTTCTGGTTTGATCGGGTGGGAGGAGTTCGTCTGGCCAGGCTGCAAACATATGACGACCGGGGCCTGTTAATCACCGACATCGCTTATTGGGACGATAAGGCCGTCGGACCGGACGGGCGCAAGCTGCCTTCGCGCATCGATATCACGCGACCGCATGACCATTACAGACTAATCATCACTTATCAGGCTCCAGCTTCAATGGACATTGACCGTGAATATCGACCGGAGGCTTTTGTTCTTGAGAACAGGTGGCAACTTCCTGAGGTTGATCTCGACGCTCCGCAAAACAGGAGAGCCAAAGTTAGGCAGTAACGGATAGCCGGATGCTAGATATAGGCGGCGGATTGTATTAACATCTGGCACCTAAATCGCCGGCATCCGCTTTCCATTTAGTCGTATGTTGCCTTCGCACATGCGACAAGGCCTTGGCTGGTAATGAGTGCCCCACGGATTCTGCTTAATTCCTAATGCGAACGATTCTACAAGCTGAGAACCTCGTTAAGGTCTATCGGGTTGGCAAGGTCGATGTTCCCGCATTGCGTGGAGTGTCTCTGCACGTACAGGAAGGTGAGTTCGTGGCCATTATGGGTCCGTCCGGGTGTGGCAAATCCACGATGCTGCACTTGCTTGGAGGACTGCTGACTCCGACGAGCGGCAGGATCATCGTTGACGGTGAAGACCTCACTGCCGCCACCGATGCCAAGCGCACTGATATTCGGCGAAGAAAGATCGGGTTTGTCTTTCAACGTTTCAATCTTTTCCCAACCTTAACCGCGGAAGGGAATTTGCGACTCGCTGAACGGATTCACGGAAACGGAGGAGACGATTCCGGAAGGCGCCGCGAAGTCCTGCGCCTGCTGGGACTCGAAGACAAGCTGCATCACAAGCCTCTCGAGCTTTCTGGCGGCGAGCAACAGCGGGTGGCCCTGGCGCGGGCAGTCGTAACCCGACCGGCTATTGTTTTAGCTGACGAACCCACGGGAAATCTGGACTCTGAGAATTCAGCCCTGGTACTCAACATGTTTCAGGAGCTGAATTACCGCTTCAATCAAACCATCGTCATGATCACTCACAACCCCGAAGCCGCAGCAATGTGCCGACGAATAGTGCAAATGCGCGACGGCCACATAGTAGAGCCCGCCCCGAGCGTCCAAATGTAATTGATTTTACTCCCAATTTTATTGACATTCCGGCCTCTCTTTGTTAGTTATGCATCGCGTTTTTTAACCTGCCACCCTGTTCTTCAGGAGCGATAATCTCTGTAGTCGGTTAGCTGAGAGATTTCAGTTTAATGATCAACAAACTAAAGCCGGCACTGCTCGGGGGCCTCATTGCAGGCATATTGTCAGTGATTCCATTCGTGAGTACTTGTTGCTGTTTGTGGGCAATCCTTGGGGGACTGCTTGCGTCCTTTTTGTACATAAAGAGCTCTGCTGCGCCGGTAACACCCGGAGAAGGCGCCGGGCTCGGCGCAATGGCAGGAGCAGTTGGCGCTTTGA